>JANMAW010000060.1:0-3065 GCA_031360005.1 Rhizobacter sp. | reverse complement strand
GTGCGCCACGATGCCCGGCCCGCCGTGTCCGGGGCCGATGACATACATCATGTTCAGGTCGTTCTCTTTAATGAGCCGGTTCAGGTGCACGTAGAGAAGGTTCAAGCCCGGTGTCGTTCCCCAATGGCCCAGCAGCCGAGGCTTTATGTCCGCGAGCGTGAGAGGGCGCTCCAGCAGCGGGTTGTCTTGCAGATAGATCTGCCCGACCGACAGGTAGTTCGCCGCGCGCCAGTAGGCGTCCATCTTCTGCAGGGTGTCGGGGGTCAGGGGGTTGGACATGGAGGCCTTTCGGGATCATTGACTTTCACAGTGAAGACACAGGCGAAATCGCCGCGTCAACGATGCGCTGCGCCTCGTGCAAGAGGCGCTGCAGGTGCTGGAGACCGCTGAAGCTCTCGGCGTAGATCTTGTAGATGTTCTCGGTGCCGGAGGGCCGCGCGGCGAACCAGCCGTTGGTGGTGTCGACCTTGATCCCGCCGATGGGCTCACTGTTCCCCGGGGCGTGGCTGAGGATGCTCTCGATGCGTTCCCCGGCCAGTTCTGTCGACGTGATCTGCTGTGGCTTGAGCGCCGCCAGTTGCGTTTTCTGCTGCGCCGTCGCAGGAGCCTCTACGCGGCGTGCCACCGGGCTGCCGAACTCAGCGGCCAGTGCCGCATAACGCTCGCCGGGATCGCGGCCGGTGCGCGCAGTGATCTCGGCCGAGAGCAGCGCGGCCGCGATCCCGTCCTTGTCGGTGGTCCAGACCGAGCCGTCGCGGCGCAAGAATGTGGCACCTGCACTCTCTTCGCCGGCAAAGCCGAGCGCACCGCTGTGCAGACCCGCGGCGAACCACTTGAAGCCGACCGGCATCTCGACCAGTTGGCGACCGAGCCTCGACGTGAGCCGGTCGATCAGCCGGCTGCTGACGACGGTCTTGCCAACCGCAGCCGACAGCCCCCACTCCGGGCGGTGCTGGAACAGGAATTCGATGGCCGCCGCCAGGTAATGGTCAGGCGCCAACAAGCCGGCCCCTGGGGTGACGATGCCGTGGCGGTCGTGGTCGGTGTCGCAGGCGAAGGCGATGTCGAAGCGGCTCTTGATGTCCACCAGCCGTTGCATGGCATACGGCGACGACGGGTCCATGCGGATCTTGCCGTCCCAGTCGAGCGGCATGAAGGCAAAGGTCGGATCGACGATCTCGCTGATGACGGTCAGGTCGATGCGGTAGCGCTCGGCAATGGCTGACCAGTAGTGGACTCCGGCACCGCCCAGGGGATCGACACCCATCCGCACCTTCGCCTCGCGGATCACGTCCATGTCGATCACGTGGCCGAGGTCGGCCACATAGGCGTTCAGAAAATCGTGGCGGTGCGTTGTCGCGGCCCGCAGGGCTTGGGCGTGCGCGATGCGCTTCACGCCCTCGAGCTGCGCTTCGAGCAGGCGGTTGGCCTCGGCTTCGATCCAGCCTGTGATCTCCTGGCTTGCCGGCCCGCCGTGTGGCGGGTTGTATTTGAAGCCGCCATCGCGCGGCGGATTGTGTGAAGGCGTCATGACGATGCCGTCAGCGAGGCCTGTGTCGTTGGAATGAGTGCGCCCGCGGTTGTAGCCGAGGATCGCGTGCGAGACCGCGGGCGTTGGCGTGGGCTCGTCGTTCATCGCCAGCATCACATCGACGCCATTGGCTGCCAGCACTTCGAGCGCGCTGGCGCACGCCGGTGCAGACAGCGCATGCGTGTCGATGCCCAGGAAGAGCGGCCCGCCGACGCTGTGGGCCTTGCGGTAGTGGCAGATGGCCTGCGTGATCGCCAGCACATGCCACTCGTTGAACGAGCGGTCGAACGCCGACCCGCGGTGCCCCGAGGTGCCGAACGCCACGCGCTGCGCGGCGATGGTCGGGTCGGGCATATCGGTGTGGTACGCCGACACGAGCTTGGCCACGTCGATGAGCCCAGAGGCCGGGGCCGGGTGGCCGGCCAAGGGGCTGATCGCAGCGGTCATGCCATACCCGCTGACGGCGATAACGGCGATGACGGCGCCGGGCGACCGGCTTCGAAAATGCCAACCCACTCGCGCAGTCGCCGGGCGATCTGCGTGGCGGCTTCAGCGCGAGTCGAGGTCTGCGCGCGGTAGCCGCAAACCGCATCCCAGAAACTGGTGCGGCCGACCGCGAAACCAATGAAGCCCGGCACGCCCGCGGCGACGGTGAGCCAACTGCGCACCTTAGCTTCATCGGCGCCGCGGCCGAGCACTATGCAGCCGACCTGGTCGCGACCGCCGCGCCGCGCGATCTGCACCATGCGTTCGCCATGGGCGTGGCTGTCCAGGCCCTCGAGCTTCCACACGTCGGGCTCGATGCCGGCGTCCTGGAGTGCACGCAGGGTTTGCTGCATCAGCAGCGGGCGTGCTTGTCGATCGAAGACATCCCTGTCGCCCCCCGCATGCGCGAGCTGCTCGTCAGTTGGCGGCACCAGCAGCTCGAACATGAATCTGCGCTGGCTGCGCCGGCAGTGCTCGGACAACTGCTTCAGCCGGCCCACCTGCCGCAGGTTCAGCGCAAGGTCACCCTCCGGGTTGTAGCGCACCAGCACCTTGGCGAAGGTGGGATCGAAAGCCTCGATGTGGCCGGCGAAGTCGCCACCGTATTCAAACTCGAACTCGTCGGTGCCGCTGCGCTCGACGGACAGTGCGGTGACGTAACCCCGCTGGCGCGCATCACGCAGGATGGCCGCGCCGAACTGCTCGTCCACCAGGATGCCTGCGGCATCGATCGGCACGCCCTCGGTCAGCGCCTGCCTGAAGCCCTCGTAGATCAGTTGCTTGCTGTCGATGACCTGGTCAAGCTGCGGCTCGGTGAGTGGCGGTTCGAGGTGGAACATGTCCGTCACGTACGACTGCCGGTGGTCGAACGGCAGCAGGTAGAGCGCTTTGTCGTAGCCGAGTTTCATGCCGCCCCCGACCTTGCCGCTGCCGACGCGGGTTGCAAACTCTTTTCCCGAATCCGTGCCATCAACCCGCTCCACGATTTGGCAAACGCCTGGACACCCTCGCGCTGCAGCCGGGCGGCGAGCGCTTCGTCGTCGACGCC
>JANMAW010000018.1:0-2039 GCA_031360005.1 Rhizobacter sp. | reverse complement strand
CGCTGGACCGTGCCTGCGCGCAACCCCGCGACGCAGCGGCAGGCCATCGTGTCGGCGCTGCCCGAGGGCCGCTGGTTCGGTCTCGACGAAGCGCTTTCGGCGGGGCTGCCGGCGCCGTTGAGAAGACTGCTGACGACCTAGTTCCGCGACGGGAACACGCCCTGCAGCGCGATGAAGCACCTCATCACCAGATAAGGTTGCATCACCGGGACCGGGGCGTTGCTGCCTGCCGGCGACGTGAGGACCGGCGACATCGGGACGGTGCCGGGCCCGGGCGCATACAGCGTCGTGCGCGCCTTGGTGGCCGCAACGCCGTTGGCCGGCGACATCAACGTCGCGTCCGCCGAACTTCCCTGCGGCGTGACGGTGTGGTTGTGGGCCGGCAGTTGCGCGTTGTTCAGCGTGACCTGCTCGGCGCCGGCGCTTTCGCCCTGCTCGCGCTGCGTCAGGCCCGGCCCCTGGCCGGTGTGCATCGGGACGCGCCCGCGCAGGTCGGGCAGTGCGAAGGTGGTCTGGCCGTTTCCGCCGTAGGTGGTGCCGAGCAGCGCGAACAACGCGGTGTTCTGCGCGATCGACAGGATCTGCCCGTTCAGCTCGGCCCAGCCCCTTGGTTCAAAGGTGAAGCCGGCGCACATGATCTGGCCGAGGAAGGGGTCGGTCGCCTGCGCCGACGCAGCGCTCGGAACGCCCATCAGCAACAGCGCCGCGGAGGCGGTGCATACGGTACGAGACAGAAGCTTCGACATGGTTTTCTCCTGGTGTGAGCAGCCGTTGCAACTGCGGCTGATGGCGGCGAAGGCGCCGATGCGGCGAGCGTGCGTGTGCGGCGAAAGGCAGAGTCAGCGGCGCCGGCGCGCGACCGCGGCCAGCGCGCCGAGGCCGACCAGCATCAGGCCCCAGCTGCCTGGTTCGGGCACCGCGCTGACGGCGCTCGTGATGTCGTCGGCCGTGAAGGCGAGGAAGGCGCCGGGCGTGAAGACGCCGCTCACGGTGGCGGACGTGAAGCCGAGACCGGCATCGCTTTCGACCAGGCCCAGATAGAAGGCTTGACCGTCGTTGACCAGCGTGTCGGCGGTTGCGCTGTTCAGTACCGATCCGCCGGCGACCGACAACTGAAAGTCGCCGGCCTGCGCGTCACGACCGGCGATCAGATACAGGCCCACCGCATTGACCGTGCGGTTGAAGTTGATCGTGAAGCTGTCGCCCAGATAGAACGCGGTATCGGGGTTGTCGAGGCCGAGGTAGTTGGACACCGAGGTGGTGCCGAACGTGTCGGACACCCGCAAGGTCGACGGGCCGGCAATCGCATACGTGAATGTCAGGCCGCCGGTGCCGGTGCCGCTCGCGAAGGTCGTGCCGGCCAACACCGAATCGAAATTCACCGTTTGCTGCGCGCTCAGGCCGGCAGCGGCGGCGTCGAACGCGGCCTTGCCGGTGAAGCTGCTCAGCGCCGCTGTCGCGATGCCCGGGACGAGCAGGCACCCGGTGAGAATGGCGAGCGCGCCGAGTCGATGAAATTTCATGGGTGTCCTATCGCCGCACAGTGCGGCCAGACCGATGCAGGAATCGAGCGGGCCTCAGCATCGCCTGCACAAGAGCTTCGGGGAAGCCCCAGAACAGGGGGTGGATCGGCGACCGCGAGTTCAGCCGACGACGCGATTGCTGCGCAGGTAGTCGTCGACGAGCTGCAACCTCATCAACGGATCGGCCAGTTCCATCAGCTTCTGTTTTGCCTCCTGCGAGATCGGCAGGATCTCGCACCAGCGATTCGCGACCCAGCCGGCGTCGTCGAAGCGGTAGGGTTGGAGAAACAGTGCATCGTTCTGCGCGTCCAGCCTCGCGATCATCGAGGCAAGCGCGCGCGCCGTGTCGACCCGCATGTCGGCCGGCTCGAGCCGGTCGTCGTCGGCGACCGGGCTGGCGTTCGCCACCCACAGACCGCCCCGTTGCTGTCGGCTTGATTGCACCCGAAACCGCTGCGTGCCGCGGCAGCGCACCTTCAGGATGCCGGGCCGGTCGCTGTCGACGCTGAGCAGTTC
>JANMAW010000655.1:0-3335 GCA_031360005.1 Rhizobacter sp. | reverse complement strand
CACCGCGGCGATGTTCCTGCGCCGCTTCACCGGCAAGTACCCTTGGGCGCATCTCGACATCGCCGGCACCGCCTGGAAGTCCGGTACGGCGAAAGGCGCGACCGGGCGGCCGGTGTCGCTGTTGACGCACTTCGTGCTGGCGCAGGCAGGCTGAGATGTTCGGAATAGGGGACGAGCGGCGGACCGCCATCGGCCACAGGCCGACGGCCTTCGGCACGCGACAGACAGTCCACAGGGACTGGCCGTGTCCGGCCCCGGCTCCGAAGCCGGCCCGCGCTTCATCGGGGGGCTGGCGGACCTGGCCGCCGGATCGGGGGTTTCAATGACCGAGGTCAGCTTTCACTTCAACGTGCCGGACCGCGCGGCCTACACGTGCCGCCTGCTGCGCAAGGCAATCCGCCAGGGCGCGGCAGTGGCCGTGACCGGGCCGGCGGCGGCGCTCGGCCACCTCGACCGCGAAATGTGGACCTTCGATCCGGTGGAGTTCCTGCCGCACCGCATGCTGCGCCCCGGTGAGCCGGTGCCCGACCGCCACGGCGCCACCCGGGTGTGGCTGCTCGAGAATGCGAGCGATGCCCCGCATCACGATGTGCTCGTGAACTTCGGCGCCGACGCACCGGCCGGGTTCGAAAGCTTTGCGCGCGTCATCGAGATCGTGTCGCCCGACGAATCCGACCGGCTCGCCGCGCGCGCGCGCTGGAAGCATTACGCGGCGCGCGGCTATGCGATCGACAAGCACGAGGTGGGTGAGTGAGCAGCACCGGATCGGTGCCGCCCGGGCGCGTGCCGACGCTGACCGAGGTCGTTGCCTGGCCCGGTTCGGCTGCGAAGGCGCCGGTTCCCGCGCCACCTGTCGAGGCCCAGCGCACCGAGGCGGTCGCGGCGCCGGTGCACATGCCCAGGATGGCCGAAGATCAGATGATCCAGCGTGTACTGGCCGAAGTTCAGCGTCAGGTCGATCTGATGCTCGAATACCGGATGCGCGAAGTGCTGACGCCGCTGTTCAACCGCGCGACCGACAGCCTGATCCGCGATGCACGCGGCGAGCTGGCATCGGCCTTGCGTGACCTGGTCGCCCGCGCGGTCGCGCAGGAACTCTCGCGTCATCGCAGCCCCTAGGCCGCGCGTTGTGGTCTGACGTAGCGCACTTGTCGTCTTTCGAGGGCGGCGGGTTGACGGGCGGTGGCGCTGACCTCCGCGGCTCGGTCCGGAACTGCGCTGCGACAAGGTGGCAACCGTTCGGACCCGAGCAATCACTAGGGGTCATCGCGTTGTTTTGGGGTATGGTGTCGCGCTTCGAGAACTCGAGCGTTACGTTTCTACTAAATATCCATTTGGAGGTTTTGCATGCAAATCAGACTGAACACGATCGTTGCGGCCGCTGTGGTGATGATGGGCGGCGCCGCTTACGCGCAGGACATGGTCGTCAAGATCGGCCACGTCGCCCCGACCAGCGGCGGCATCGCCCACCTCGGCAAGGACAATGAGAACGGCGCCCGCATGGCGATCGACGAGCTCAACGCCAAGGGCGTGACGATCGGCGGCAAGAAGGCCAAGTTCGAACTGCTCGCCGAAGACGATGCCGGCGATCCGAAGCAGGGCACGGCAGTCGCTCAAAAGCTCGCCGACTCCAAGGTCATGGGCGTGATCGGGCACCTGAATTCCGGCACCTCAATCCCGGCATCGAAGATCTACAGCGATGCCGGCATTCCGCAGATCTCGCCGTCGGCGACGAACCCGAAGTTCACGCGCCAGGGCTACAAAACCACGTTCCGCGTGGTGGCCGACGACGTGCACCTGGGCGGTACGCTCGGCCGTTATGCGATCAAGGATCTGAAGGGCAAGTCGATCGCGGTGATCGATGACCGCACTGCCTATGGCCAAGGCGTGGCCGAGGAGTTCTCGAAGGCCGTGAAGGCTTCGGGCG
The DNA here is from genome assembly GCA_031360005.1 of Rhizobacter sp. Lineage (GTDB taxonomy): Bacteria > Pseudomonadota > Gammaproteobacteria > Burkholderiales > Burkholderiaceae_C > LMDS01. The sequence continues at coordinate 1,408 of JANMAW010000655.1, read as the reverse complement.
GCGCGATCGCCGAAACCCAGTTCACCACCGACAAGGCCACCGACTTCACCGCCATCCTGACCGCCATCAAGGCGAAGAAACCCGACATCGTTTTCTTCGGCGGGATGGACGCCGTGGCGGGCCCGATGATCCGCCAGATGAAGCAACTCGGCATCAACGCCAAGTTCATGGGTGGCGACGGCATATGCTCTGGCGAACTGCCGAAGCTGGCGGGTGGCGCGATGGCCGACGGCCAAGTGGTGTGCGCCGAGGCCGGTGGTGTCGAAGGCACCCAGAAGGTCGGCATGGACGATTTCTACAAAAAGTACAAGGCCAAGTTCGGCATCGACGTGCAGGTGTACGCACCGTACGTGTACGACGCGCTCAACGTGATGGTCGCGGCGATGGTCAAGGCCGGTTCGGCCGACCCGAAGGTGTATCTGCCGGTGCTGGCAAAGACCGAGGGGTACAAGGGCGTGACCGGAACGATCTCGTTCGACGACAAGGGCGACGTGAAGAACGGCGCGCTGACGCTGTACACCTACAAGGGTGACAAGCGCGACCAGATCGCCGTCGTGCGCTGATCCGGGCCTCGGGATTCCGAGGCTTCGCAGCAGTCCTGTGGGCGCCTTCGGGCGCCCCTTTTCGTTTGGCCTGGGCTCTACAGCCGCAGGTTCGCCCCGGCGGCGGCGAGCAGCATCAAGCTACTGCCCCGCAGCGCGAACAGCGCTTCGCCTTGGCCGTGCCACGAGCCCAGTCCGGTCGCGTGCGTGCTGTCGAGGATCACCTCCCACACGCCGGCCGGCAGCATGAACGCGGTGTCTTCGGCTTCCGCGTTGATCAGCAACAGCAGAGGCGCGGCCGCACGCCCGGGCTCGCCGATCAGGCAACCGAGCACGCGCGTGGCTGGGTCGACCCAGGCATCGCCCCGCAGCGGCTCGCCGGTGCGGGTGAACCAGGCCAGGTCGTGCAGACCGAGCGGATCGGTGAGGCCGCTGTACCAGCGGTTCGCGTACGGGCGCGCAGCGCGTCGCACACGACAGGCGTGCGCGGTGAACGCGATCAGCTCGGCATCGGCCTCGAGCCAGGCGATCCATGTCACCGGGCTGTCGTGGCAGTACGGGTTGTTGTTGCCGCCTTGCGTGTGGCCGAGCTCATCGCCGGCACACAGCATCGGCGTTCCCTGCGCCAGCAGCGTGGTCGCGAGCAGCGCGCGTTGCAGGCGGCGGCGCAGCGCGATCACCACCGCATCGTCGCTATTGCCTTCGACACCGCAGTTGAAGCTCAGGTTGTGCGTGCTGCCGTCGCGGTTGCCTTCACCGTTGGCGAGGTTGTGCTTGACGCTGTAGCTCAGCAGATCGCGCAGCGTGAACCCGTCGTGCGAGACGACGTAGTTGACCGACTCGGCAGGGGCACGCCCGCGCGCCTG
>JANMAW010000614.1:0-3545 GCA_031360005.1 Rhizobacter sp. | reverse complement strand
CGGCCCAGGCCGTCGAGCATCAGCCGCACCTGCACGCCGGCGCGCGCTTTCGCCATCAGGCGTTCGAACAGCGCATGCCCGATTGCATCACGGCCGATGATGAAGGTGCACAGGTCGATCGAGCGCTCGGCGCCGTCGATCGTCCGCCACAGCGCGGCGAGCGCAGCGCTGCCATCGGCATGCAGCTGCAGATCGGCGCCCGCCGCGGGCGCGGGCTGGCCCAGTGCCAGCGCGGTCTGGATCGCCCATGGGCCTTCGGCATCGGCCTGCGGCGCCGCCAACAGCGGGCGGTTGCCGGGCCGCGCCTGCTTGCGCGAACCGAAGGTCAGGAACGCCGGCAGTGCCAGGTACGGCATCAGCAGGATGAACAGCACCCAGGCGATCGCTGCGGTCGGGTGGCGGCGCTGCTGCAGCAGGTGCGAGGTGATCGTGTAGAGAAGCACCGCGACGACGGTGACCAGCCCGTGAACGGTGAGCCAGTAGGCGAGGGACAGGCCGGGGACCATCGGCGCGACGTTACCGCATCGGCGGCAACGCCCGATGCACCCCGTATTCGGCGCTCAGTTGCCCTTGGCGACGCCGGCCGGCACGCGCGCCGCCACCAGCACCGGGTCGGCGCGGTACCAGGCCGCGTACATGCTCTTCAGGTTGGCAATCTTCGGCAGGTCGAAGGTGGCGATGTAGCCCGACTCGGGGTGCAGCGTCGCGTAGTCCTGGTGGTAGGCCTCGGCCGGGTAGAAGGCCGTCAGCGGTGTCACCTGCGTGACGATCTTCGCCGGGTAGACCCTGGCCGCGTCGAGTTGCGCGATGTAGCGTTCGGTGGCCTGCTTCTGGGTCGCGTCGGTGGTGAACACCGCCGAGCGGTATTGGGTGCCACGGTCCGGGCCCTGCCGGTTCAGCTGGGTCGGATCGTGCACGACCGAGAAGTAGATCTGCAGCAGTTGCGCGTACGAAATCTGCTTCGGGTCGAAGGTGACCTGCACCGCTTCGGCGTGGCCGGTCAGGCCCGATCCGATGAGCTGGTAGGAGGCGGTGGCCTGGCTGCCGCCGGCGTAGCCCGAGACCGCCTGCAGCACGCCCTTTGTGTGCTGGAACACGCCCTGCACACCCCAGAAACAGCCGCCTGCGAATACCACGGTCTCTTGAGCTGCCTTCGCTTCGCTCACCGTCTCACCGGCGAGCGGCGGGATCCTGACGGCCGCCTCGGCGGCGACACCGGTGCGAATCTGAAGGCCGGCGAGCGCGAGGAGACCGACCGCTGCCACGGCCGAAATCCGGGCGCGGGTCGAGGTCGGTCGGCGGGGCTGAAGGCGGTCGGGTGCTGTTGTCATCGGTGGCTCCTGCGTTGATTGTCGAGTCCGGTACAGGTCGCGTCGGTGGCGCGTTTCTTACACCCTTGCGCCAGCGCTGACTCTGCGGGCAGAGTCAGCCTCAGCGTGGCCTGCGTCGTGTCACGCGCGGTACCGCCCGCGGTGCCACCGTCGGCGCGGCGTCGGTCGGCGCCGCGGTGAACAGCTTGGCCGCGCGACCCTTCAGCTCGAGCAGCTCGCTCGCCGTCACCGAGTATTGGCCCGACATCACATCGACCTCGACGCGGAACTCCACGTCCTTGCTGCCGTTGGTCAGCAACCCGGAGGTGAATTCGTAGCTCGCATCCTCGGCCGGCAGGCCCAGCGCGTCGCGGTCGTGATCTTCGTACTGCACCGCGTGGATTTCGCCGCTGGCCAGGTCGAGCATGCCGGTCGACTCGATGACCCGCTCCGACAGCTCGTCGAACATCTTGATGGGCAGCTTCAAATCCACGTCAGATCCTTCCAGGCACACGCGCCAAGCGCATCGCCCGAATTTTAAGGGTGCGCCGCCAGCAGCGAATCGGCGGCCAGCCGAACCAACACTTCGGGCGCCGCGGCGTCGCGATGCGCCACCTGCACGACGCGGCCGCTCTCCAACAGAACCAGCGTGTCGGCGAAGCGGCGCACGTCTCCAAGGTCGTGCGAGATCAGCAGCATCGGCACGCCGAAGCGTTCGCGCACCTGCTCGAGTGCGGTGCGCACGCGCTCGCGCAACGCGGTGTCGAGCGCGGCGAAGGGCTCGTCGAGGAGCAGCTCGTCGGGCCCGCGCACCAGCGCGCGCGCCATCGCGACGCGCTGGCGCTGCCCGCCCGACAGCTCGTGCGGCCGGTGCGGGCCGAGCGCGGCGATGTCGAGTGCGTTTATCACGCGCTCGACCCGGCGCATCGAGCCGGTATCGATGCGGCGCGGCAGCGTCGGCAGCAGCCGTGGCGTGCGAGCACCCCCTGGCCCGCTTCGCTCGTCACGAAGGCAATGAACTCACCGGCGGCCTGCCGCTGCCGGCTCGCCGACACCGGTGCAATCGGGTAGAGCACCGCAAGGTCGGTGGGCACCGCGAAGTCGATGCGGACCTGGTCCACGGCCGACAGCGCATCGCTGCGGTAGACGAAGCCGGCATCGGCCTCGGCCCGGCTCACGTACTGAAGCGACTGGCGCACGTTCTCGGCGAACACGAGCTTCGGCGTCAGCACCGCCCACAGTTGCGCCTTCTCGAGTGCTGCCCGCGCATAGCGACCTGCCGGCACGGTGGACGGCGTGCCGATCGCGATGCGCTGCACGCTGGAGCGGTCCAGGTCGGCAAGCGCCGTCAGCGAAGCGGGCCTCGCGAGCGGCGAGACCAGCACCAGTCCGTTGGTGGCGAAGTTGACGCGCGAGCCGGCGTCGACGAGCCCTTGCGCCTGCGCCTTGTCCATGGTCTCGAGGTCGGCGCTCGCGAACGTGTCGACCGGCGCCCCTTGCGCGATCTGCGCGAGCAATGCGCCCGAGGCTGCAAAGTTGAAGCGGACCGTGGCTTCCGGGTGCGCCGCCTGGTAGGCCGCGCCGATCTCGCGCATCGGGTTCTGCAGGCTTGCAGCAGCGGAGACGGTGATTTCCTGGGCCGCCACCGGGCGCGCGAAACCACCTGCCAGGGCGCATGCCAAAGCCAGGGCGAACAGTCGGGCGCGGCATTTCATGGCATTCTCGGGGGCGGCAGAAAGCGTTATGCAATCAACTATACAACGGTACCTGTCCCGGTGAGGTCCACATGCCCCGTCCCGTTTCCAAGACCCCGGCGCCGCGGCGCGCCACCTCGCCGGCCCCCGATGGCTCGCGCTGGCTCCGGCCGTGGGGGCCACCGCTGGTCGGTGCCGACCGCGTGGCGCTGCTCGAGGCGATCCGCGACGCCGGATCGATGACCCGCGCCGCGACGGCGGTCGGCATCAGCTACCGGACCGCGTGGGACCGCGTGCAGGGGATGAACAACGCGGCGGGCCGTCCCCTGGTCGAGCGCAGCGTCGGCGGCGCGGGCGGCGGCGGCACCGTGCTGACGCCTTACGCGTTCGAACTCATCGCGGCCTTTCGCGAGATCGAACGCGCGCATGCGCAGATGCTCGGCCGCTTGTCGAAATCGACGGCACGGCCGGGCGACATGTTGCGCTCGCTCGCGGCGCTCGGCCTGCGCACCAGCGCGCGCAACCAGCTCGTCGGCACCGT
>JANMAW010000589.1:0-6397 GCA_031360005.1 Rhizobacter sp. | reverse complement strand
GCGCCGAAGCCCATCCGACATTGATCAAGGCGCTCGGCGTGCTGGGGCTTGGCCGCAACCGCGTGATCAGGATCGACACCGATGCGCAGGGGCGCATCCGCCCCGAATTGCTGCCGACACTCGCCGGCCCGGCCATCGTGTGCCTGCAGGCCGGCAACGTCAACACCGGCGCCTTCGATCCATTTGAAGCGGTGTGCGACCGCGCCCAGAAGGCCGGCGCCTGGGTTCATGTCGACGGCGCATTCGGTCTGTGGGCCTTGGCCGCGCCCGCGCTGCGCCATCTTTGCAAAGGCGTCGCTCGCGCCGATTCGTGGGCGACCGATGCCCACAAATGGCTCAACGTTCCGTACGACAGTGGCCTCGCCTTCGTGCGCGACGGTGAGGCGCTGCGCGCTTCGATGTCGGTCACCGCGGCGTACCTGTCGGCGCAGGGGCCGGCACGTTCACCGTCGGATTTCACCCCGGAACTGTCGCGCCGCGCCCGCGGCGTCGACATCTGGGCGGCGCTGGCCGCGCTCGGCCGCAGCGGCGTCGCGCAGATGATCGAACGCTGCTGCTGGCACGCGCGTCGCTTCGCAGAGGGGCTGGCCGGCGCCGGGTATTCGATCCTCAACGAGGTCGTGCTCAACCAGGTTCTCGTGAGCTTCGGCGCCCCGGCGATGACGCGCCGCGTGATCGCCGATCTGCAGGCCGACGGCACCTGCTGGTGCGGCGTGACCGAGTGGCAGGGGCGGACCGCGATGCGCATCAGCGTGTGCTCCTGGGCGACGACCGACGCCGACGTCGAACTCAGTCTGGCCGCGATGCTGAGGGTCGCCGCGCGCTGCGGTGCGTCGGTGGGAGCCGGGCTTTGAGTGCCGACGCGGGTGTTGGTTCGCGCATGGGAGAATCCAGACCTGATTCACCGTCATCGGATCCCAAGGAGGTCACCATGGACGCTGTCACGTTCCACGAGTTCGAAACCGACGCGCGATCCCAGGGCTTCGACGAGTGCCTCGAGCGGCAATGGCAGCCCGATGTCGTGCTCGAGACCCATGGGCATCCGTTCGCGGTGCGTGCGCTCGTCGTTCGCGGCGAGATGTGGCTCACGGTCGGCGACCACACCCGGCATCTGCGCGGCGGAGACCGGTTCGAGCTCGACCGCGACGTGCCGCATGCGGAGCGTTACGGCAGCGAAGGCGCGACCTACTGGGTGGCCCGACGCCACCACGCTGTCGCCGCCAAGGCCTGATCGGCGTCGCCGGCATCGGCACGCAGCACCTTCGCCGAGGCGCGCGCGCCGGCGGCATGCCAGCTTCCTCAGGACAGCAGCTTCACCAGCGCATCCGGATGGATCGGCAAGGCCGCGAGGCCGGCGATGCCCATCAGCACGCCGAACGCGGTTGGAATCAACGCTGCCCAGTACAAGGGCCAGAGCCGGGTCAGCGCGGTGACGGCCAGCATCGCAATCGCGATCGCGATCAGGGTGTCCGACAAGTCGAACTGGTCGTCGCGGTAGTTCAGCGCGTCATAGGTCTTCTGATCCTGCTCGGCCTGGGCTTTCAGCGCCTCCTTCTTCACCGCCTGGTCTTGCGCGAGCGCGCGGTACTTGGCGATGGCGGCGTCGTAGGCTGCCGTGCTCGCCGACGATGAGACCGTGCGGGCGAGTTCGAGCTGGGTCGCGGTCGCCTCCGCGATCTCCTGGCGAATGTTGCGCGCCTGGTAATACGCCCAGTGATCGATCTTGTCGGCCTGGGCCTGCTGCATCGCCTGGACGATGTTGTCGTCCTTGACCTTGCAGATGCCCATGAAGGTCGCCAGCACGGCCACCGTGATCGCGACCGCCGCGTTCAACCGCGCCGTGCGAGCCATGTGTCGATCGCTGGCCGACTGCGCCGATTCGATGATGTCTTTGGGGTCGATGTCCATCGGTGCGAAAACCCGCCAGGAGTACGCGGCATTGACCCGAGGCGCCCGATGGGTCGGGGCCGCCGCGCCGGACAGGCCCGACGCCGCAGCATATACGACGGGGCGCGTCGGTTGCGTTTCGATTCTGCAGTCGCCGCGTTGTGCACGCGCGAGGCGCGAACTCGGCTCAGGTCAAACCGCGATGGCGCGCGCGGCTGGTACATCCGATAGTCGGCACATCCGCTGGCTGCGGCACCACCCGAGGAGACACCATGCGACGCCGAACATTCGCTGCCATTGCGGCAGCCGGCCTGGCCACCCCGCTGCTGCGGGCGCAGCCACTGCCGAGCGGCCCCGTCCGCATCATTGTCGGCTTCGCGCCCGGCGGAGGTACCGACGTGTTGGCCCGGGTCATCGGACAGAAACTGACCGACTTGTGGAGCACGCAGGTGCTGGTCGAGAACAGGGCGGGTGCCGCCGGCGTCATCGCCGCCGACTATGTCGCCAAGCAGCCGGCGGACGGGACCACGCTGTTGATGGCCCACATCAACAGCCACGCCATCGCGCCGGCGCTGTATCCGAAGATCCCCTACAACGCCGAGCGCGACTTCAGCCCGATCGGCATGGTCGGCATCACCCCGAACCTGCTCATTTGCGGCGAGCATCAGCCGGCGCGTACCGTCAAGGACGTGGTCGAGTTGTGCCGCAAGAACCCGGGCGCGATCAGCTTCGGTTCGGCTGGCAACGGTTCGGCGCAACACCTGGCGATGGAGATGTTCAAGCTGGCCGCCAGGGTCGACGCGATCCACGTGCCGTACAAAGGTTCGGGGCCGATGCTGACGGACCTGATGGGCGGCCAGATCAACTACAGCTTCGACACCATGACGGCCGCCACGCCGCACGTGAAGAGCGGCAAGGTCATCGCGATCGCCCAGACGCGGCAGAAGCGCAGCGCCGCCCACCCGAACGTGCCGACGATGGCCGAATCGGGTTTTCCCGGCTTCGAAGCAACCACGTGGTACGGGCTCGTCGGGCCGGCTCGGATGGCGCCGGGCATGGTTCGGCGCATGAACGACGACCTCAACAAGGTGCTCGCGATGCCCGATGTCGTCGAGCGATTCGACCAGTACGGCGCCGAGGACGGCGGCGGCTCGCCGGAGAAGTTCGCCGCTTTCATCCAGTCGGAGTCTCATAAGTGGGCGAAGGTCGTGAAGGACGCCGGCGTCAAGGTGGATGCATGACTGCGGCCGCGAACGACGGGCCATGCGTGAACGGCGAATCCGCCGCGTCCTCGGCCGCCGCACGGCCCCTGCCGCTGACCGGCGTGCGCGTGCTCGACGTGAGCCAGGTGATGGCGGGGCCGTTCGCCTGCATGCTGCTCGGCGATCTCGGCGCCGACGTGATCAAGGTGGAGCCGCCGGCCGGCGGAGACCAGACGCGCGGCGCCATGGGCTTCAAGCTCAAGGGCGACGACAGCATGGGCTTCCTGAACATGAACCGCAACAAGCGCAGCATCGCCCTCAACCTGAAGTCGAAGGCCGGGCGCGAGTTGCTGATGCGCCTCGTCGCGGACGCCGACATCCTGGTCGAGAACTACCGACCCGGCGTGATGAAACGCCTCGGCACCGACTACGAGGCGTGTCGCAAGGTCAACCCGCGGCTCGTCTACGTCAGCATCTCCGGGTTCGGCCAGACCGGCCCATGGGCCAGCCGGCCCGGCCTCGACCTGATGGCGCAGGCGATGTCGGGCGTGATGAGCGTCACCGGCCATCCAGGCGGCCCGCCGGTGAAGGCCGGCGTGCCGGTCGCCGACATCGGCTGCGCCCTCTTCGCGACCTACGCGATGCTCGCGGCGTATATCGGGAGCCGGGCCACCGGGCTGGGCCAGCACGTCGATGCGTCGCTGTTCGATTCGGCGATGGCCTTCTCGATCTGGGACATGGCCGAGTACTGGGGCACCGGGCGCCCGCCGGAGCCCCTGGGCACCGCGAACCGCATGACCGCGCCGTACCAGGCGATGGCGTCGGCCGACGGTCACTTCGTGATGGGCGCGACGAACCAGAAGATGTGGCGGCAACTGTGCGCCCTGATCGAACGGCCGGACCTGCTCGACGACGCGCGTTTCGCCACCCTGTCGTCGCGTCTGGCGCATCGCGCGGCGCTCGTCGAAGCGCTCGAGCAGACCTTCCGGCAGCAGCCTGGTGCGCACTGGATCGACAAGCTGCTCGCTGCCGGCATTCCGGCCGGGCCGATCCTGAGCTACCCCGAGGCCTTCGAGAGCGAGCATGGGCGCGAGCGGCGCATGCGCATCGAGATCGATCATCCGGTCGAGGGCAAGGTGCCGAACATCGGATTCGCGGTCAAGCTGTCGGGTACCCCGCAGCAGGTGCGCCGCCATCCGCCGCTGCTCGGCGAACACACCGACGAAGTGCTCGCGGAACTCGGCATCGGCGGGATCGAGCGTTCCGAACTCGCTGCGCAGGGAGCGTTCGCGCGTGAATGACGGCGCGGTGCATCTCGCCATTGACGCCGGCGTGGCGCGCGTCGTGTTCGACCGGCCCGGCGCGCGCAACGCGATGACCTGGGCGATGTACGACCAACTTGTCGCCATCTGCGGCCGCCTGCGCGTCGACCGTGCGGTGCGCGTCGTGACCTTCCGCGGCGCGGGCGGAGAGGCCTTCGTGGCCGGCACCGACATTGGCCAGTTCGCGCAGTTCAACAACGGCGAAGACGGCGTCGCGTACGAGAAACGGATCGACCGTTGCATTGCAGCGGTGGCCGGCTTGCCGATGCCCGCGCTGGCGGTGATCGAAGGCTGGGCGGTCGGTGGGGGGCTGGCTATCGCCACCGCCTGCGACTTTCGCATCGCGACGCCAGCGGCGCGCTTCGGCGTGCCGATTGCGAAAACGCTGGGCAACTGCCTGTCGATGGCCAACCTGGCGCGACTGTCGAGCGCCTTCGGCGCGCAGCGCGTCAGGCGCATGCTGCTGCTGGCCGAGATGCTCGGCGCCGACGAGGCGCTGGCTTGCGGCTTTCTTCACCGGGTTTGCGCACCGCAGGAACTGGACGCTGAAGCTGCCGCGCTGTGCGCCGCGTTGGCCGGGCTCGCGCCGATCACGCAGGGCGTGTCCAAGGAAGGGCTGCGCCGGCTGCCGCTCGCCGCGCTGCCCGACGGCGATGATCTGGTGCGACGCTGCTACGGCAGCGCCGACTTCCGCGAAGGCGTGAGCGCGTTCGTTGCGCGGCAACTCCCCCGGTGGACCGGAGAGTGAGGATTGGGTACGAGCTTGCAGCGACGGTCACCTCGCTCAACTCATGACGCCAGGCAATCCATCCGTCAGGGGCAAACTCCCGCGCGGCATCCGCGCTCGCTTACGATGACGTAGCATGGCTCGGCCGCGGAGTGCGGACGGGCGAATCCAGCCGAGCCGGCCTCACACCTGCTGAAAGGAATGATCGTGAAGCACACTGTCATCGCCCTCTTCGACCACGCCGTGCAGGCGCGCAAAGCCGCCGACGCCCTGACGGGCCAGGGTTTCGATCAGGCATCGGTGCACGTGACCGGCCAAACCGCCGAGGTATTCGACACCGAGCCGATGCCTGCTGCCGCCCAGATCGAAGGCGGGCCTGCCACCGGACTGCTGCACCGTCTTGCCGCGCTGTTTGGCGTCGACGAGCCGCACATCGCCCACTACGAGGAAGCTGTACGCCGGGGCGGTAGTGTCGTCAGGGTCGACGCCGCCAGCGAAGCGCAGGCCACCGCCGCCCGTGATGCGCTGATCGCGCTCGGCGCCGCCAATATCGATGAACGGGTCGAGGAATGGCGCCAGACCGGCTGGCGCAGCGCCGGCGCCGGGACCCAAGCTCCGGCGTCCGACACCGGAACCGTCGCGGCGGAGGGTACCGAAAGAGGCATGACGTCGTCGGCTGACAGGGCGCGGGGCGTTGCGGTTCACCGGCAGGAGATCAGCATCGGCGGCGTGCGTGTCTACGGCCATACCGCTGTGCACGTGTTCGAGTACTACGCCGACGAATTTCGCTCTGACCATGAAATGCGATACGCCGCGCAGGGCGGTACCTACGACGACTTCGATCTTGCCTATCGATACGGCCACGAGTTGGCGTCGGACGCTCGCTATGACGGTCGCAAGTGGGGCGACATCGAATCCGGCGCGCGCGCCGACTGGGAGCGGCGCCATCCGCAAGGCGCTTGGGAGCGGTACAAGAGCGCCGTGCAACATGCGTGGGAGCGGGTCACGGGTTGATGGAGCTGCCGCTGTGCGCCGGCGCGAGACGTCCGGAACGCGCTGCGCGCCGTCCGCCAGAATGCACGATGCATTGACGGAAAGTCCGAGCGCAGCTCGTGGTTCTATCCGCCGCCGCGCAATCGATGATCCAGCGCATCGATCCAAACCACCGCGCACTCATACCCGTGGTCGAAGGCCTCCGTCGCGCTGACGAGGCGCCTCTTCGGAACATCGATCTTCACCTCGTCTTCGCTCTCTGACCC
>JANMAW010000566.1:0-2140 GCA_031360005.1 Rhizobacter sp. | reverse complement strand
GTCGCGGCGACGCCGCGCTCGGGCAGCTCGCTCAGGTCGCCGGCCACCAGCGCCTCCCAGGTCTGGCGATAGCCTACGCAGCGCATCGACGGCATGTTGGCATGCAGGTCGCCGCGTTCGCCGAGCGCGCGCACTTCGTCGACCAGGCCGAGTTCGAGCATCTGGTGAAAGCGAGCCTCGATGCGCTGATGCAGCCAGCCGCGATCGACCGGCTCGAGCGAGATCAACGGCGGCAGCGCCTTCGGCGGCAACGGCGGGTTCTGCCGGTGAAACGAGGAGATCGGCTCCCCGCTGACGCGATACACCTCGAGCGCGCGCTGGATGCGCTGCTGGTCAGCCGGCCGCAGCCGTGCCGCGGTGATCGGGTCGACGCGCTGCAATTCGCGGTACAGCGCGTGCAGGCCCTCGCGTTCGAGCTGCTGCGCCAACGCCGCACGCACCATGCGATCGGCCGCGGGCATCGCGTCGAGGCCTTCGAACAGCGCCTTGAAGTAGAGCATCGTTCCGCCCACCAGCAGCGGCAGGCGGCCGCGCCCGGCGATCTCGCCGATCAGGCGCCGCGCATCGCCGACGAAACGGGCCGCCGAATAGGCTTCGGAAGGATCGATGATGTCGATCAGGTGGTGCGGCACGAGCTCGCGTTCCGCAGGCGTGGGCTTCGCGGTGCCGATGTCCATGCCGCGGTAGACAAGCGCCGAGTCGACGCTGACGATCTCGACCGGCCGCGTCTGCGACCAGGCCGCAGCGATCGCGAGCGCGGCGGCGGTCTTGCCGGAGGCGGTCGGCCCCGCGAGGCACAGGCAGCGCAGTGCGGAGTTCATCGAACCGGCGCGGAACCCGGGGACGGGGCGGGCCGCGTCGCGGCCGGCTCGCGTTCGCGTTCGCGTTGCCACGGCGTCCGGGCCACCCGTGCGATCGCTGCGTCGCACCCACCGACCCCGGGCGTCAGCGGCACCACGGAATGCTTGTCCGGGCTCAGCCGAAGCTCTCGTCGGCGCGCAGGTAGCGCCACTGCCCGGTCGGCAGGTCACCCAGCATCACGTTGCCGACGCGCACCCGCTTCAGGCCCAGTACCTGCAAGCCGACCGCCTCGCACATGCGTCGGATCTGGCGCTTCTTGCCTTGCGTCAGCACGAAGCGCAACTGGTCTTCGTTGACCCATTCGACCAGCGCCGGGCGCAGCGGTTCGCCGTCGAGCTCGAGCCCATGGCGCAGCATCGCGAGGCTGGCGTCGGGCAGCGTTGCGCCGTCGGCCATCGCGACGCGCACCAGGTATTCCTTTTCGATCTCGCCGTCTTCGCCGATCAGCTGCCTGGCGATGCGCCCGTCCTGTGTCAGCACCAGCAGCCCGACCGAATCGATGTCGAGTCGACCGGCCGGCACGAGGTGGTTCAGGTGGGAACGCAGGAAGCGCGTGCCCGAGTGGTCTTCGCGCCAGAGCCGGTCGGGGGTGATGAGCACCAGCGCCGGTTCGTAGCCGTCCTCGGCCTGGCCGCTGACAAAGCCGACCGGCTTGTTGACCAGCACCGTGACGCGCTGCGCCTGCTGGAACTTGGCCTTCGCGTCGATCGTGACGCGCTGGCCCGGATGGACGCGCGAGCCGAGCTCGCTGACGACCTGGTCGTCGACGCGCACCCAGCCCTTCGCGATCCATTCGTCGGCCTCGCGGCGCGACGCGATGCCGAGCTCGCTCATGCGTTTGGACAGGCGCAGGCTGCCGGGTGCGTGTTGCGCGGGTCCGTCGCCGCGCCCTTCGTCGTCGCGCGGCCGACGCTCGAACGCCGGGGTCTGACGCGTGTCGCCGCGTGGACGGGCGCGCGGACCCCGTGGGTCGCCGCGCGGATTGCCGCGTGGATCGGTGCGTGGATCGCTGCGGTGGTCGACGCGCGGGTCCACGCGTGGATCGACGTGTTGATTGCCGCGCGGATCGACGCGCGGATCGGCGCGTGGGTCGCTGCGTGGTGCTGCGCGTGGATCCGGCCGCGGCGCCGCGCGGGCATCGACCCGGGTCGGCGCGCGCGGGTCGCGGTTCGGCGCTGCGCGCGGCGGGGCCATGCGCGGCTCGGCGCGCGTCCCGAATGCCTGGTTCGCCGGTGGCGGGCTCGCGCCGCGCCGCGCGGCCGTCCGCGGCGCTTCGCCG
>JANMAW010000563.1:0-2017 GCA_031360005.1 Rhizobacter sp. | reverse complement strand
AGGTGCGTGCCGTCGAACCGGCCCAGGCCGTGCGGGTCGGTCGGAAAATGCGCAGGGACCCAGTCGAGCAGCAGGCCGACGCCCTCGGCGTGGCAGCGTTCGACGAAGCGCCGGAAGCCGCCCGGGTCGCCGAACCGTGAGGTCGGCGCGTAAAGCCCGACCGGCTGGTAGCCCCACGAGCCGTCGAACGGGTGCTCGCTGACCGGCAGCAGTTCGAGGTGGGTGAAACCCATCTCGCACGCGTAAGGCACCAGCGTGTCGGCGATCTCGTCCCAGTTCAGGAAGCTACCGTTCCCGCCGTTCTCTTCGCCGGGCTTGCGCCGCCACGAACCGAGGTGCACTTCGTAGATGCTGACCGGCGCGTCGAGCGCGTTGGCCCGCTGTCGTGCCGCGGATTTCGGCGCCACCGCCGGCATGACCGCGACCACGCTCGCGGTGGCGGGGCGCAACTCGGACTGCAGCGCATACGGGTCGGCCTTCTGCGGTAGCACCCGCCCGTCGCGGGCGCGGATCCGGTACTTGTAGCGCGCACCGACGCCGACGCCGGGCAGGAATATCTCCCACACGCCGCATTCCCGGCGCAACCGCATCGGGTGACGCCGCGCGTCCCAGTGATTGAAGTCGCCGACGACGCTGACCTGTGACGCGTTCGGCGCCCACACTGCGAAGCTCGTGCCTGCGATGCCGAGCATCACGCGCTGCGCCGCGCCGAGCACCTCATACGGCCGCAGATGCGAGCCTTCGCCGAGCAGCCACAGGTCGAGCTCGCCGAGCACCGGCGGGAACCGGTACGCGTCGTCGACGACACCGGAGCTGCCGTCGGCCCAGCGAACCTGCAGCCGGTAGTCGGGCACCTCGGCCGCGGTCAGCAGGCCTTCGAAGAAGCCATCGTCGTGGCGTCGCGCAAGTGCGCCGAGCGGCGTGCCGCTGCCGGCGTCAAGCACCGCGACATCGGCGGCGCCGGGCAGCATCGCGCGCAGCCACAACCGGTCCGCCGCGTCGGCATGCACGCCGAGCACGGCGAACGGGTCGCCGTGCTCGGCGTTGCGGACGAGGTCGATCTCGCGGTCCGGGAGCATGGTGCGGTCAATTCTGCGCGACAACCCGATGCATCGTAGCAAGCGCGCCCATGTCGGGCGATCAACGCGCCTCGCCGTCGACCCGCCAGATCCGGCCTGCGTATTCGCGGATCGTGCGGTCGGCCGAAAAGGCGCCCATGCCGGCGACGTTCGCGATCGCGCGCTCGGCCCACTGCGCCGGCTGCCGGTAGAGCTCGTCGACGCGCAGCTGCGTCGCCACGTACGACGCGTAGTCGGCCAGAAGCAGGTAGTGATCGCCGCCCCACAGCAGCGAATCGACCAGCGCGCGATAGCGGCCCGGTTCGTCGGGCGAGAAGGCTCCGCCTGCGATCGCATCGAGCACGGCCTTCAGGGCCGGCGTGCTGTCGTAGAGCCGCAGCGGTTGGTAGCCGGTCTGCCGCAGCCTTTGCACCTCGGGCGTCTTCAGGCCGAAGATGAAGATGTTGTCGTCGCCGACGTTCTGGCGGATCTCGATGTTGGCGCCATCGTCGGTGCCGATCGTCAGCGCGCCGTTCAGTGCCAGCTTCATGTTGCCGGTGCCCGACGCCTCGGTGCCCGCGGTCGAGATCTGTTGCGAAAGATCGGCGCCCGGCATCACCGTCTCGGCCACCGACACACCATAGTTCGGCAGGAACACGACCTTCAGCCGGTCACCGACACGCGGGTCGTTGTTGACCACCGTGCCGACGTCGTGAATCAGTCGGATGATGGTCTTCGCGGTTGCGTAGCTCGACGCCGCCTTGCCGGCGAAGACGACGGTGCGCGGCACCCAGCCGGCCTGCGGGTCGGCCAGGATGGCCTGGTAGCGCGTCACCGCATGCAGCACGTTGAGCAACTGGCGCTTGTATTCGTGGATGCGCTTGACCTGCACATCGAAGAGGCTCGCCGGATCGACGCGCACGCCGGTCTCGCGCTCGATCAGCGTCGCCAGGCGCGCC
>JANMAW010000469.1:0-10671 GCA_031360005.1 Rhizobacter sp. | reverse complement strand
GCCGACCCGGTAGCGGGCGAAGCGAAGATCTGCGCCGGAGCCGAACCAATCGGGATGATGCGGTTCGCAAACATCGGGGCTGTTGAACCCCACTTGGCCCAGCTTGTTCGGCTCGGGAGCGAACGAGCCGAAGTGTGATTTCCCTGTTCCCTGAGATTCAACCGGCCGCCAGAGGCCCCTCCATCCAGGGGGCATCCCGGGTTCAGAGGGTTGTGCGTCAAGGGGCTCGGGCACGACCATTCGGCCATGAAAAAGACTGTGAAATTCCAGAAGAGGGCGCGCCTCTCCTCCGATTTCCTGGGGGCCTTCTGCTTCGTCGTGCTGATCGCGACCGTCGTCTACGCAGCGTTAACGGCTGGCTGATGCGTTCCCGGCCCGCGTCGGACGCGGTCCGCGATTGCACGGTCGTCGGCGTTACCGATGCACGCTTTCAGGAGACCCACATGAACTTCCGGATGACGAATGCGGATCGCCTGGAGCCGGGTGCGTCATTTCCTGCGCAACGTCAGCGATCACCCTCGTCAGAGGCGCGGCGCTCAGTTCGAGAGGGTGCGACTCGCGTCGCTTCGGCCCGGGCCGATAACGGCGTCGTGCGCACATCGGGCCTTCGCGCCGGTGCGTCTCATCTCGGTTGCGACCCCGCGTTCAAGAGCCTCCTTTTCTCGCTGCTCCTTGCCTGGTCCTCTGGCAGCTGGGGCGACGTGGCATTCGCATCGGCTCATGTCGTCGTGATCGACGAGATCACCGGAGCGGTGCTCCTCGAGAAGGACGCGGCGACGGCCGCGCCGATCGCGTCGCTGACCAAGCTGATGACGGCGATGGTGGTGCTGGATGCGCAGCAGGATCCGGATGAAGCCATCCGCATCGAAGCGGCAGACATGGACTGGATCAAGTTCACCCACGCCGGAGTTCCGGTGGGTGCCGTCGTCTCCCGCGACACTCTGCTGAAACTTGCGCTGATTGCATCGGACAACCATGCAGCCTTCGCGCTGGCTCGAAACTACCCGGGTGGCCTCGACGGTTTCGCCGGCGCGACGCGCCGCAAGATTCAGTCGCTGGGCCTTGAAAGTACCGAACTCGAGGAGCCCACAGGTTTGTCGCCGAGGAATCACTCCAGTGCGCGCGACATGGCAAGGGTGCTGCAAGCGACATCGACCTATCCCTTGATTGCGCAGATCACCAGCAAGCGCGCCCACTCGGCCGTGATCAATGGCCAGCGCTGGGCGGTTCGCAACACCAACGGCCTGGTCGGCGCGCCCGGGTGGGAGATTCTCGCGTCGAAGACCGGCTTCACCAACGACGCAGGGCGATGCCTCACGATGCGGCTTCGCGCTTCCGGCCGCACGGTGGTGGTCGTGCTGATCGGGGCGGTGGCCACATCGGCGCGTTCGCTCGATGCGCTCAACATCCGTCGCTGGCTGGCCGGAAAACCGCCACGGCTGGTGGCAACGGGCAAGACAGTGCAACGGGCGCGCGCTGCGAACAAGAAGGTCAGAACGGCTCGGCTGGTCGATGCGACTGGCGCCGGGCAAGTCGCCCTCTGACGGGCGTCAGAAGCGCCGGGGCATTTCGACGTCGATCGTCCCCAGCCCCGCTCAGGACGCGGGGCAGGAGGCTCCGCTCGCGACCCATGCCTCGATCAGCTCGCCGAACTGCTTCTGCGTTCCCGGTGCCGGCGTGCGGTTGCCGCCCGGGTTCCAGCCCCAGCCGACCAGCGTATCGTGCGCCATGTGCTCGGCGATCTCGGCCACGGTCTTGCCGCCGTTGCGGCGCCGGTCCTTGAGCTGCTCGCAGATCTGCCCGAGCGACTTCGTCTGCCAGGCCATCGACAACGGTGCGACCTTCCACAGGGGATGTCCGGGCACGCCGGACGGCGCGAAGTTCGCCACCTGATGGCAGGTCGTGCAGTGCAGCGCGGTGGCTCCCTTGTCGTCGGCACCGCGCACGACCATCGGCAGGTGCAGATGCATGTCGTCGCCTTGCGTCGGGCGCACGCCGGCCGGGTGGCAATTGAGGCAGCGCGGGCTCTGGATCACCTTGCCCGCTTCGACGAACAGCGCGCGCGACCGACTGGCCGGATCAGGGATCGAGGCAAAGCTCTCCGCGCTGCGCAGATCGGCCGTCTGGCCGAACGCGCCGTTCACCGCACAGGCGACAAGAAGGGCCCAAGGTCGCGTCGACGCACGCATCGCTCGTCTCCCACACGTTTTGCAGCCCGCGAGCATACTCGCGCTTCCGCTGTTTCACAGGAGCCCGGAATGCTTGTCTCGCTCAACGTCAACGGCCAGACCCGCGCGCTCGAGGTCGATCCCGACACCCCGCTGCTCTGGGTCATCCGCGAAGACCTGGGCCTCACCGGCACCAAGTACGGCTGTGGTGTGGCCCAGTGCGGCGCCTGCACCGTTCACGTCGACGGCGAAACGCTGCGCTCATGCTCGGCGCCCGTCTCGGCCGTCGCCGGACGCAAGGTCACGACGATCGAAGGCCTGTCGTCGCGGACCGCGAAGGCGGTGCAGAAGGCGTGGATCGATCTCGATGTGGTGCAGTGCGGCTATTGCCAGTCGGGCCAGATCATGTCGGCAACCGTGTTGCTCGAACAGAAGCCCAAGCCCACCGACACCGACATCGATCTGGCGATGGCCGGCAACATCTGCCGCTGCGCCACCTACCAGCGCATCCGCGCCGCGATCCATGCGGCGTCGAAGCAACTGTCCGCTTGAGGAAGGCCCAGCATGCACCCCTTGATGCAACTGATGCACCAGCAGCGCGCGTTGCTGGACTCCGCGCTCGACATGCCGGCGCCGGCCGCCGCGGAAGGCGGGCTGACGCGGCGCAGCGTGCTCGCGGGCGTCGCGAGCACGGGCCTGCTTGTCGCGGTCGGCGGCCTGCTGCCGCGAAGCGCGCAGGCCGCAATGCCGGGGGCCGAAGGCGCAGCCGCCGGCCCGCTGGCGCCGAACGCATTCGTACGCGTCGGCACCGACAACCTTGTCACCATCATCTGCAAGCACCACGAGATGGGCCAGGGCAACACCACCGGCCTCGCCTCGATGGCTGCCGACGAACTCGACGCCGACTGGGCGCTCGTGCGCACCGAGTACGCACCGTCGAACCCCAAGCTCTACAACAATCTGGCCTTCGGCGACATGCAGGGCACCGGCGGTTCGTCGGCGATCGCCAACTCGTTTCTGCAGATGCGCACTGCCGGCGCGACCGCGCGGGCGATGCTGGTCGCCGCTGCGGCCGATACCTGGAAGGTGCCGGCGACCGAGATCAGGGCCGACAGGAGCGTCCTGACGCACGCCTCGGGCCGGCGCGCCACCTATGGCGAGATGGCCAGTGCCGCGAGCCGGCAGGCGCCGCCGGCGAACCCGGTGCTGAAGACCGCGTCGCAGTTCACCTTCATCGGCAAGGACCGCTCGACACCGCGCGTCGATTCGCCTTCCAAATGCGACGGCAGCGCGATCTACACGATCGACGTCAAGCTTCCCGGCCTGCTGACCGCCGTGATCGCGTGGCCACCCTCATTCGGCGCCACGCTGGTCTCGTTCGACGCGAATGATGCGAAGCAGGTCAAGGGGGTGACCGATGTCGTGCAGGTTCCCGAAGGCGTGGCCGTCGTCGCCAACGGCACCTGGGCCGCGCTGCAGGGGCGACGCGCACTGAAGGTGATATGGGACGAATCGACCAGCGGCCGACTGGATTCCGACGCGTTGCTTGCGCAATACCGTGTGCAGGCCGCGCAACCCGGCGCGCCGTTTGTGCGCCCGGCTGCCACGCACCCGGCCCCCGCGCCGGCCGCGCAGACCATCGAAGCCGTCTACGAGTTCCCCTTTCTCGCGCACGCCGCGATGGAGCCGATGAACTGCGTGGCCTGGTTGCACGACGGCATGCTCGAAACCTGGTCGGGGCACCAGTTCCCGTCCTTCGACCACATGTTCGCCGCGAAGGCTGCTGGTCTGCCGATGGAGAAGGTGAAGCTGCACACGCTCGTTTCGGGCGGCAGCTTCGGCCGGCGCGCCAACGCATGGAGCGACTTCACGGTCGCTGCGGTCAATGTCGCGAAGGCGATCAATGGGCGTGCGCCCGTCCGGCTGCAGTACACGCGCGAAGACGACATGGGTGCGGGCCTGTACCGGCCGATGGTCGTGCATGCGGTCAAGGTCGGGATCGATGCGTCGGGTCGAATCGCCGACTGGCAGCACACGATCGTCGGGCAGTCGATAATGGCCGGCACCGCAATGGCGGGGATGGTCAAGGACGGTATCGACCCGACCTCGGTCGAGGGCGTCTCGCCGACCCCGTATGCGCTGCCGATGCTCAGCGGCGATCTGCATTCGCCGGCGCTCGCGGTCAAGCCGTTGTGGTGGCGCTCGGTCGGCAACACGCACACCGCGTACGTGATGGAAACGATGATCGACGAGCTTGCCCGCGCGGCGGGCCAGGATCCGCTCGGCTACCGGCTCGCGTTGCTCGGCAAGAGCGAGCGCGCCGCCGGCGTGCTGAAGCTGGCCGCCGAAAAAGCCGGATGGGGCAAGACGCCGCGCGCCGGCGTGGCGCAAGGCATCGCGATGCACGAGTCGTTCGGCTCGTTCGTCGCGCAGGTCGCCGAGGTGTCGATGCAGAACGGCAAGGTCAAGGTCGAGCGCGTCGTCTGCGCGATCGATTGCGGCGTCGCCGTCAACCCCGATGTGATCCGCGCGCAGATGGAAGGCTGCATCGGCTTCGCGCTCGGCGCGCTGTACTACGGCCAGATCGATGTGAAGAACGGACGCGCGGTGCAGCGCAACTTCGATACCTACAAATCATTGCGGATCCACGAAATGCCGACGGTCGACGTTCACATCGTGCAGAGCACCGCGGCGCCAACCGGCGTCGGCGAACCGGGCGTGCCGCCACTCGCGCCGGCCGTCGCGAATGCGGTTGCGCGCCTTGGCGGGCCGCGGGTCCGGCGCCTGCCATTTGCGCGTGCGGGTCTGATCGCGGCCTGAGACTGCCGGGGCTTCGATCCCACCAGGCTGAAGGACCTGCCGATGACGCGGGCCGGAGTCCAACCGGGGTGCGCGTGCGAGGCTTATGCGCCATCTGCAAACACTCCCGCCAACGACGAGCCCCCGTACGCGACCGTGCAACGCTGCGCGCGGCTGCTGACTCTGCTGGTTGCGGGCCTTTGCCCGCTCGCCATCTGCGCTGCGTCCGAGGAGACGCAGCGCGGTGCGCCGCAGACCCCGGACGCCTGGCATTGGGTAGCCGTCTACAAAGCTGACCTGCTGCAAACGAACGCGCCGCGCCTGACGACCGGCGTCGGAAACCTGGGCCTGCGCATCGACGTCGATGCCGCGGCGCTCCTCGGTTGGGACGACACTGCAATGCACACCGAGTTGCTGTGGAACCATGGCGGAAAACCGAACCGGCGCATCGCCACGGTGCAGGGCATCAGCAACCTAGAGGTCGCGCAGAACGCCGCGCGGATCTATGCGAGCTGGATCGAGCATGATTTCAAGACGTCCGGGACGCGCATGCTGTTCGGTCTGTACGACCTCAATTCCGAGTTCTACGCAAACGACGCTTCGGCCCTGTTGATCCATCCGTCGTTCGGCATCGGCATCGATTTTTCCCAAAGCGGCCGCAACGGGCCGTCGATCTTTCCGAACCTGGGATTGAGCCTTCGGATCCACCAGGCGCTCGGCAAAGGCTTTTACATTCAGGGCGCCGTGACCGATGGCGTGCCCGGCGACCCGGACCATCCGGGTCACACCGCGATTCGCCTCAGCCGTGACGACGGCGCCCTGCTGGTCGCCGAGTTCGGCTGGCAACAGGGAGGCGCCGATGGACCGAAGCCCGGGCATTGGGGCGTGGGCGCGTGGCACTACACCGGGCGCAGCGAACGCGTCGACAGCGGTGCGCCCCAACACAACTACGGCGTGTACGCGATTGCGCAGATGGTGTTGCTCGACCGCGGCTCCGGCCGGACGACGGGCTTCGTGCGCGCCGGCGCTGCGAACCGGCGCGTCAATGCCATCGACCTTGCGTTCGATGCCGGCGTGCTGGTCGATCAGCCGCTCGGTGAGCGCGGCCCGGTCGCGTTCACTGCCGGTGTGGCGGTCGCCCGCTTCGGCCGCGCGCATCGTGCAGCGAAGGCAGCATTGGGTGTGACCGGCGCAGCGACTGAAACCGCGCTCGAAGTCGGCGCGCGCTGGGAGCCGCTGCCGAACCTCGCGTTGCAGCCGCTGCTGCAGCGGGTCTGGCACCCGGGCGGACGCAGCGGCGCAGCCGCCACGATCGCCGGTCTGCGCGTCGAATGGACCTTCGGTCCGAGCAAGCCCTGAGGACGTCGTTCACGCTCGACCGGGCCAATCCGCCGGTGCGGCCCGCGTCAGGGCATTTCGCAATCAGCCCTGCGATCGACTGCCTTTTTCCGGCTTTGCGAGCCCCGTCGAGGCGCTCCAATCGAACTGCATCGACGCCACGCCACCCCACCCTTGCCATGATCAGCTTTACCGCGAAATTCGCCGAATGGGCGATCTGCAACACCCGCTGCCGGGCAGTCCTGGTCGGAACCTGCCTTGGCTGGATCGCCTGGGAGCTTTCGGCCATTCCGGAGCGCTCCGGGTACCACCTGGCGATGGCACTGATTGTCGTGATGGCCGGCTCGGCCTCGTTCGTGCTCTTCGCGTTGCATGCGCAGACAGCCCGATCGCGTCTCGCCCCTGTCGCTCGCGGCGGGGAAGCGCGCGTGTGGGTGAGCCTTCTGGGAGGAGCAGTGGCGCTGACGATCAATGCGCTGCAATGGATGCTCGCCTGAACGTACAGGCCACGACACACGCATTCGCAGGCAGACAGGCAAAACGGTTCGACGCCAGCCCTGGGCGCAGCGTCGCCCGGCCACGCGCAGCCAGTTCCGCGCCTTGTCGGTCGCTCCCGGTTCGCCGTTGCCAATCGCGCGTCAGAGCAGGTTGATGCGCTTGGCCTGCTCGGTCAATTCGGCGCGGAAAGTGGGGTGTGCAATGGCGATGAGTTCGCGCGCCCGCTGCTTCGCCGACTTGCCGCGCAACTGCGCAACCCCGTACTCGGTGACGACGTAGTTGACGTCGTTCTTGCTGGTGCTGACGTGCGTGCCGGGAGCGAGGGTCGGCACGATGCGCGAGATGGTGTCGCCCTTGGCGGTCGAGGGCACGACGATGAACGACTTGCCGCCGCGTGAGCGGTTGGCGGCGCGCACGAAGTCCGCCTGACCACCCGTACCCGAATACGGAAGATGAGCGAGGCTCTCGGACCCGCACTGCCCCAACAGGTCGATCTGCAAACTGGCGTTGATGGTGACCAGGTTGTCGTTCAGCCCCGCCAGCGATGGGTCGTTGGTGAAGTCCACCGGATGCATTTCCAGGGCCGGGTTGCGATCCATGAAGCGGTAGAGCTTGCTGGAGCCGAGCGCGAAGGTCGCAATCATTTTTCCCGGCAGGTAATTCTTGCGCCGGTTTGTCACGGCGCCGCTTTCCACCAAGGTCATGATGCCGTCGCCGATCATCTCGGTGTGGATGCCGAGATCGTGCTTGTGCGTCAATTGCATGACCACGGCGTCGGGGATGCCGCCGTAGCCGATCTGCAGCGTCGAGCCGTCGTCGATCAAGTCGGCGACATACTTGCCGATCGCCTCCTGCACCGTGCCGATCTTCGGCAACCCGACCTCCAGCACCGGCTCGCTGCTTTCGACCAGCGCCGCAATCTGCGAAACATGCACATGACAGCGGCCGTAAGCGAAGGGCACGTGGGGGTTGACCTCGAGCACCACCGCGCGGGCCTTCGCGATCGCTGCCATCGTGTAGTCGGCGCCCAGACTGATGGAGAAGTAGCCGTGGGCGTCCATCGGCGACGCCATCGCGAAGACCACGTCAGCGGGAATCTGGCCGCGTTCGATCTGGCTCGGGATCTCCGAGAAGTAGTTCGGAATGAAATCGATCCAGCCCGCCTGACCGCCGGCGCGGGTGGCACCGCCGAAGAAGAACGCGACGTGACGAATGTGATCGACGGTGGCCGGGTCGATGTAGTCGTACTTGCGCATCGCGAGGATCTGCGCCACCTTCACGTCGTGGAGATCGCGGCGTCGCTCCGAAAGCGCCGTCAGCAGTGTCGGCGGCTCGCCAACACCGGTCGGGACGATGATGAAGTCGCCGTCGCGCACTTGACGCACAGCCTGCTCGGCAGACATTCGCCTTCGTATGTACAGCTCCTGGGTCGACATGCTCTCTTGCCTCGGTTGCACGACGGGCGATTGGCGACCCCATCATAGGGTGAATGCGTCTTCGCGCGCGGAAATCGCTGGCGCCTCCAACGCGCCGAGCGAACGTCGGCAACAGACCTGAACCAGGCGGCTCGGGAGTCGGCCGCATTGCAGACCTCGCGCGCACGGCTTCCCTCCGGCTGCGTCGACACGCGGCGATTCGACGTTCACGGCGAGACGGCCCGCAGGCTCAACGCTGCGGCGGGCTCGCAGTCGTCGCGGAGTTGATAGCCCAGACCAGCCACCGCCAAGCGCTGGGGTTGTCGCGCATGATGTTGAGCCAACCCTTCAACTGCGAGCGCTGAAAGTTCAGGTGCGTGTCGCGCTGCCTGAGTTCATAGGCATGGTGGACGGCGTGGGTGATTTCGTGCAGCGCCACGACCGGCAGGTTGGCGCCCGTCAGGCCGACGTAAAGCTGCACCTCTCGAGCGTCGAAGTCGTACCAGCCGAACGCATTGCCGGTCTCTGCCTTGGAGATTTTTCGCAGAGTCACCGGCTTGCCGGCCACGAGAATGCGCTTCGGCATCGCAGGTACGTGTGCGACCGCACCGCGCACCACCCGGTCATAGTGAACATGGCCCGGCAGTTGCTCGCTGAGCAAAAGGTTGAACCACAGCCAGGCGCGCGGATTGCGCAGCGCAAACTCCACGAGTCCGGTGGCGAAACTGTGGGCATAGGCTTCTTCGACGCAACCCTGTTGGCAGCCTTTGCTGAAATGGCTGAGCCGGATGAGACATGCGAGAAAGGCCTCGACCAACTTCATGCCGCGCAGGTCCTGGCGCAGTTCGATGCGCCGATCCTCGAGATTCACGCAAGCGAGCCGGCGCCGGTCGTACATCGTCGCGTCATCGCGTAGCTCGACCGCCAGGCAGTAGGGCCCGAGTTCGACCTGAAACGGCAGACGAGCCCCCCATTCACGACCGACCGCGACGCGCGCTGGCGCCACGTCCGCCCGGTTCGTTTTCGCCGCTTCAGCATGTCTCACCGGATCTTCCCTTCGTCTTGCGGGTGCGTCGGCCCGCCGGCCGCGCTCGATGATTCTGCGCCGATCTCCCCGATTCGGATTCGCGTCAGCCACCCTCGTTCGCGGGGAATCGTGGGGGCTTCCTCTCCGTCAGCCAGTGAGCGGGAAAAGGCGGTCCGCTCCGCGGCGGCCGATGCTCGACGAGTTCGACAAGCTCGGGGACAGCGCCCATCGACGCGGCGGTCGATCGGCACGCGCTGGTCTTGACACGCCGGACGCCAGCGGTCATCGTCTCCTGGCCACCAAGGAGCAGAGTGATGACGCGCAAGAGCAAGGGGCCCCGACCCGAGGCGGTGAAGGAGGCGGTCGAGCCGGCCGCCGAGATGTCGCAGCAAGAGCCGCCGCCCGACGAGGCGGAGGAGATTGACGAAGGCTCCGAACGCATCGTGGCGCGGCCCGACGGCTACTACTGGCAGGCGCTCGACGGCCAGCAGGAGATCGGCCCGTTCGATACCCTGGCCGACGCCCAGGCCGATATGGAGTCGGGCGACGAGGCGAACTGGGTGCCGGGCGAAACCCTCGCCGAAGCCGAACGCGAGATCGGCATCGCGGATTGGATCGATCCCGAGACCGGCCAGCCGGCCGAAGGCCAGGCTCCACCCCAC
The DNA here is from genome assembly GCA_031360005.1 of Rhizobacter sp. GTDB lineage: Bacteria > Pseudomonadota > Gammaproteobacteria > Burkholderiales > Burkholderiaceae_C > LMDS01. The sequence goes on along the minus strand of JANMAW010000469.1, from coordinate 764 downwards.
CTGGACGGTGAATGACGGCTGGCACGGTGAGCACCGACAGCCCGCGCCCCGCTTCATATGACGCCTGGCCGCGATGGCGGATCGCCCGGCGCATGGCCGGTCGGCCCATCAAACGAGTGATGCTGCGGCGCCAGACCTGCGCAGGGTTCGACGAACGGGTACTGCGAACGATGCAGGCAGCGATGGAAGCGTGCCTACTTCCGCCGGGGAATGGTGTCGCGCGTCGTCGGGCAGCGGAGGAAGTCGAAATCGACTCCTTTGTCGGCCTGGGTCACGGCTTCCAGGAAAAGCTTCCGGTAGCCTCGGTCCGCCGACGGCGGGTTGACCGGATTCGCTTGCGCTCGGCGTGCCAGTTCAGCGTCCGAGACCAGCAGGGTCAGTTCGCGTCGGGAAACGGACAGCCGGATGCGATCGCCGTTGCGCACGTGCGCGAGCGGGCCGCCCACCGCCGACTCGGGGGTCACGTGCAGCACGATGGTGCCGGCAGCCGTGCCGCTCATGCGACCGTCGGAGATGCGAACCATGTCCTTCACGCCGGCGCGCGCCAGCTTTAGCGGGATCGGGATGTACCCGGCCTCCGGCATCCCGGGGGCGCCCTTCGGCCCGATGCTCTTCAGCACCAGCACGTCGCCGGCGCTGACGTCCAGGTCCGGGCCGTCGATCCGCTGCGCCATGTCTTCGACGTTCTCGAAGACCACCGCGCGGCCCTCGTGCTCCATCAAATCGGCGTTGGCTGCCGACTGCTTGATGATTGCACCGCCGGG
>JANMAW010000438.1:0-2973 GCA_031360005.1 Rhizobacter sp. | reverse complement strand
TGCGCGCGATCGAGGCCAACTGGCCGAGGATCAGGTTCCACGCGCTGCGCGAGCATGCCGGGCTGGTCTTTCAGCGCCAGCTCGAGGGCTGAGCCCGGACGCAAGACAGCGCCTGCGCGCTGGCTTGCGCCTGGCGAAGGGTCGAGCGCCTGCAAGCGCTCGGCCTGGGTGCGGTGGCGACAACCCCTTGCGCCTGGCGAAGGGTCGAGCGCCTGCAAGCGCTCGGCCTGCGTGCGGTGGCGCCGGCGGCAACCGGCCATCGCAGTCAAAGAATGTTCGGCCACCTCACCGCGGTCGCGTCGCTGAAGCTGTAGTCGAGCCCGACGACGCCGACAAAGCCCAGCACCGGGTCGGCCGGGTAGATGACGATCGCGCCGCTGCGCCGGCGCAGCCCCGAGTCGTACACCAGCACGCCGTCGCTGGCGCGCCGCAGGCGCAACCGGCAGTTCAGGCTCTGCGAGGCCTGGGGGGCCGAGCCTTCGAACGGGAGCACGGTTGTCTGCACGAAGCCGGTGCCGTCGTCGAGTTCCGCGACCAGCAGTTCGGGCGAGTCGAAATAGTTGACGATGCCCGACGGCGACGCGCCAAGGCGAGCGGACGTACCCTTGCGATAGAACACCTCGATCGACGGGGAGTAGTTGTCGACGTTGAAGCCGTCGAACAAGAGGTTTCGGCCGCTCGGCCCCCGATCCCGCAGTCCGATGGTATAGGTGCCGAATTCCACCTCGATGGGCAGCGTCAGCGACTCGAACGGCATCGCGGTGGCGACTCGGGTCGAGTTGAACGAAACGTCGACAGACACAAAATCCGGGTTCACGTTCAGCACCCACACGAAACGAGTGGGTGGTGACTGGTAGTCGCCACCGCCGCCGCAACCCGCGAGTGCGGTGGCGGCGCTGGCGGCGAACAGGCCGATGAGGGCGCGGCGATCGATGGACATGGCGGTCTCCTTTGTGGACGCTGCGGTCTGGCGCCGAGCGCGGGCGGGTGTGATGCTCCCGACTTAACGCGGCAGAGCGCGAATCGGCGTACCGCGCCGCAGCCGCGGCAGTGGGCTGCGTGTGGCCAACCTCGAACCACTCACCCGCTGCCGTCGCGACAGGCGGCTCGGCGAACCCAACAACTTTCGCGCCTGCTGAGGAGAAGACCGCCGGTGCGGCCGTCCGGGCCGCCGGGTGTAGCCGACGCGACCGGTGCCGGTTTCAGAGACCCAGCCACTGGCCGATGGCGAGCAGCGCAACGTCATCGTAGGTCTCGAAGCCGCTGTAACGGGTCGGCTCGAGCTTTTTGCGGCCGTCTTCAGTGCTGCCGAGCGCGACCAAGTAGCCGCGAACCAGCGCAATCTCGTCGGCCGACAGGTTGGGGCTGGCAATGATGTGCTTGATGGGCACCGACCGGGACTTGGTCAGCACCATGTCGCCCTTGGCCGTCCAGGCCTTGATCACCGCGGGCGCCGCAGTGGCGCCAGCCTGCGTGAGCTTGTTGTCGACGAAAAAGGGCACGGCGTCCTGGTAGCGCGTATAGACCATCTTGACCTGGTTCGCATCGAGTCCAGCATCGCGCAACACGGCTCGTACCATCACCGAGGTGATCGAGTCCTCGTCCGGGGCGCCCAGCGTGCGGCCTTTCAGGTCGGCGAGCGACGTCAGGGTCGAGTCCTTTCGAATGAGGAACTGCGCCTGGTAGTTCTGAAAGCCTTTCGTGACCACCACCAGCCGGTAACCCGATCCGTTGATCGCCTGGATCGAGACATGCGCCGGATGCACCAGCGCCAGGTCGAAACGCTTGTCGGACAAGCCCTTGCGCAGGCTGGTGTAGTCGCCGACCGGCTCGATGGTCACCGGCTGTTTCAGCAGGTTCGACAAGTCTGCGGCAATGGCGGTGTAGCGGCCGCGCACCTCCGCGAGCGGCACGCGGTAGGTCACGCCCTCGTTTACCGCGAAAACCAGCGCGTGCGCCGGTGACGTGAACAGCAGCATCAAAGCGAGCAGCGCGCGCCATCCAAATGCATACATCGAAAATTCCCTGGACAATGGGTAACGAAGAGCCCTTGCGGGGCGAAGCGGCCAGCGGCACGCCTCAGGCAGTTGCGACGATGCGCCGCGGCGCTCGGCGCTTGCCGATCCGCCGGCGCCAATGAGGCCGAGATGGAACGTCTTCATGCTCAATGCTTCCATGGCGTGTCCTTCAGAGTTTTCGATGTCGTACCGTTGGCAATCCGACAAGGATAGAAGCCGGCACCTGTTGGGACCATCGGGTGCCGGAGCCGCTCGGTGCCGGCGTGCCCCGATGGCGTCAGGTGGAAGTCTGTAGGCCGATGACGCGCCGCGTGACGGATTTCCCGGCATTCGGATTCGGTGATGCCGGATTCGGCCTCGCCCAATGCCCGAGTTTGCGACCCGGCGCCGGTTGCGAAAGCACGAATTTGCACCCAGAACGGCCCGCAATTCGGAGTGCCGTAACAATGCTGGCATGCCCACCGCCTCTGCCGACTCACGCGTCGCCCTGTATCTCGATCTGGTCCGCTGGAACCGTCCGGCCGGCAGCTATCTGTTGCTGTGGCCCACGCTGTCGGCGTTGTGGATCGCGGCGAAGGGGTTTCCGGGGTGGCATCTGCTGATCGTGTTCGTGCTTGGCACCTTGCTGATGCGCAGCGCCGGTTGCGCCGTCAACGATGTCGCCGATCGCGACTTCGACAAGCATGTGAAGCGCACCGCGCAGCGCCCGGTGACGCGCGGTGCGGTGAGCGCGAAGGAGGCGCTGGCGCTCGGCGCCGCGTTGGCGCTGCTGGCGTTCGCGCTGGTGCTGACGACGAACCCTGCGACGGTCGCCTGGAGTTGCGTTGCGCTGGCGGTCAGCATCTTCTACCCATTCACGAAGCGCTTTTTCGCGATGCCGCAGGCCGTGCTCGGCGTGGCCTTCAGCTTCGGCATTCCGATGGCTTTCGCGGCGGTAGAGGGGCAAGTGCCAGCG
>JANMAW010000421.1:0-3706 GCA_031360005.1 Rhizobacter sp. | reverse complement strand
GTAGTGGGTCAGCAGCGGGCACCAGAGCTTGGGCATGCCGCCTGGCAGCAGCCGCTGCATCATGGATTGCCGTTCGGCAACAAAGCGGTTCGTCGTGGGGGACATTGCAACTCCCGGGTTGGCTTGAGCGAGCACCGCGCTCGCTGCTCGGCTTGTCTCGAAGTCAGTTTAGGGGCGTCCTGGCTTGCGAAAAAGCTATCCCTTAGCATTTCAGGTATGCTGCAAAGGCATTTCAAGGTGGGTCATGAATCTGCGGCGGATAGAAGCATTCCTGGCCGTGGCCGAGGCGCGCAACATCTCGCGCGCGGCGACGCAGCTCGAGGTGGCCCAGTCGGTGGTCAGCCGCCATATCGCGGCACTGGAGGCGGAGCTCGGTTACCGCCTGTTCGAACGCACCGGCCGCGGCGTGGCGCCAACGCTGGCCGCCCAGCAGCTCGCCCCGCGATTGCACGCCGCCCTTCAGGATATGCAGCGCGCCACCGTCGAAGCCGCAGAATTGGGCGACCAGCCGAACGGCGTCGTGCGGGTCGGCGTGGTGCCCGCGGCGGCGCGCCCTCTGGTGAGCCTGCTGTATCAACGCGTCGCAGCCCGCTTCCCGCGAGTTCGCCTGCAGTTCTTCGAGGGGTTCAGCAACGCACTCGAGGAGCAGCTGTCCAACGGTGATCTCGATCTCGCGGTGATCAACCGGTACGGCCGGTCCCGCCAGCGCGGCGAGGAACGGCTGTGCGTGGTCGACAGCCTGGTGATCGGCCCCGCCGGAGCCTTTGCGACACCCCGCGGCGACATCGCCTTCAAGTCGCTTGCAGCCCTGCCGCTCGTGTTGGCCTCGCGGCCCAACGGGCTGCGCGTCGCGCTCGACCAGCTATGCCGCCGCGCGGGCGTGCAGCTGCAGGTGGCGGTCGAAGCCGATTCGCTGCCGACCATGAAGGACCTGGTGCAGCACGGCGGCCTTTACACGGTATTGCCGCACCACCTGGTGCACGACGAGCTCGAGGCCGGGTCGCTGACCTCGTCGCGGCTCGTCCGGCCCGCCTTTCCGCGCACCCTTTCAATGGCGACGTCGAGCCGTCATCCGGGATCGGCGGCAACACGCGCGGTGTGGCGCGAGATCCGGGACATATCGGAAACGTCCCTGGTGCACAAGGTATGGCGCTGAGTTGCGCTGAATGCCACCGGTCGCCGCTCAGGCGCGCAGGCCGAACATGTGCCGGGGTTCCATGAGCAAGGCTCGACGCTTTCGACATGGCCAGGAAGGTTTCGACCCCGGAGTATTCCTGGGGATGGACACATCTGGCGCAAGCCGTATCTTGATGGGTCGTTGAAGGGACAAAACCATGTCTCGGCGAAGTCGTTAGCTTGGTCAAGAGGACACATCATGAATGGCATTTTTCTCAGTGCACTGGCGCTCGCCTGTGCGCCTGCTTTTGCGCAAACCACCGTCACGGTTGCGCCGGTCGACATGAAGGGTTGGGTATTTTTCGACGATGGCGCGGGCACGACGTGCCTGCCTGGCAATCTGTGCGAGATGGTCAGCGGCCCTGCTGCACCGCCTGCCGGAAGCGGGAGTGCCCATCTGAAGCTCGTCGGAATCAACGACAGGCCGTCACTCGGCGCCTTGCTGAGCCAACTTGCGGGCCAGAAGTTCGCCGACATCACAACGCTCAACTATTCAACCTACAAGACCGCGCCGACGGCGCCGGGTGACGTCCTGGCGATCGCCCTGCAGTTCCCGGTGGACAACGATGTGACCGATAGCGACTTCCTGTTCAGAGGTCGGCTCGTGTTCGAGCCTTACCACGAGCCGAGCCTCGGACCGGTGATTGCGGGCGTGTGGCAGACCTGGAACACACTGGCTGGCAAGTGGTGGCTGAGCAGTGCTGGAAACCCGTCGCGATTCCCTTCCTCGGTTTGCTCGCAGAGCGCTCCGTGCACCGTTGCCCAGTTGGTGGGCTACTACCCGAATATCGGGATCCGCGACGTCCCCGGGCAGCCGAACACGATTCTGAAAGCCGGCGGCGGCTGGGTCAATTTCGACGGCAACACCGACGCGTTGACGATCGGCATCGGCGGAACCACGACCACTTACGACTTCGAGCTCGGGCCGACCAACAAGGACGAATGCAAGAACGGCGGTTGGGAGGGTATCTACAAGAATCAAGGGCAGTGCGTCAGCTCGTTTGCGAAAAACAAGTGAAGTCATTTGCTTGCCGAATCTCCGATGGGCCTGCGGGCCCCTTCTTGATGCCGGTCGCGGATCGCGGTGGCGGCAGCCTGCAATCGAAATGCCCCGCTCAATGGCCCTTCGCGGCAACCAATTCCGTCACGGCACCGAGCCGACATCCGCAGGCGCGAAGCCACCGGCGCAAAGCCAACTTCCGCATCACCCGCCGACCGTGAGGCGGCTGTCAGACGACGTGTGCGGAACCGTGACTGCGAATGGCCACACGCATTGACTCGTCAAGGACTGGTCACTGCGCCGGCCTCCGGAGTGGGCGTGCTGTCCACCTCGGCGGTCTCCAGATGCGGCTTGCGCCCCGGCTGGGGCGCATGCTCCGCGCCCGGCGCGATCTCTTCGCCGCGGTGCTTCTTCTCCTGCCGGACTTTCTTGTCGTGCGCGATGTTCCTGGGGTCGGTCATGGTGATTCCTGGGTTGAGCATGAAGAGGCGTGCCGGCGTTTGCGGACGCCGCCACCGTGTGTAGCACACGCACTGGCGGCCGTATGTCGGTCAACACGCCGCGCCGCAGTGACCGGCTGAAGGGGCGGGTCGGTCTTGCGCAGTCCGGTCTTCGCGATCACTCTTCCATGGAGCCAACGACGCCTTGCTGCAGCGTCGCGCTGGCGCCTCTTGCATGGTTCAGCGTCCGCGCAGAACCCAGACGCCAGCCGCGATCATCCACACCGACAGCAGGCTCCCCGCTGCGGCCACCGGGACCCAATCAGGCCAGCGCAGGATGTCGCGGCGGATCTGCGAATTACTCTTCACCCGGCACGCAGATGTCGCACGGGGCTCCGAACGGTATGCACGTGCGGAGCGTCGTCCGCGCGGATGGGCGGCCGACCGCGGCAATGTGACATCCGCTGCGCGCCAGACGCATCCGTGGCCCAGGGCCTCGGCCTGGTCGGACGTCATGCGTGACGGGCCGTCGTTGCGGTGCCGCTGCAACGCGTGAATCGGCCGCGTACGTTCTGCGAAAATCGATGCCCGAGCGGCTCGCGGCACGTTGACGTTCGCGCGCTGCCAGGCGACTCACACACATCACACGGAGAAATTCGCGATGGCAATGGACACGGTCGACTACGAGATCAAAGGCTCGGAGATGCAGTTCGTCGAGGTCGAACTCGACCCGGGCGAAGCGGCGATCGGCGAGGCCGGCAGCATGATGTTCATGGACGCCGGCATCGCGATGGACACGGTGTTCGGCGACGGCTCGCAGAGCGGCGGCGGCAGCGGGCTGCTCGGCAAGCTGCTCGGTGCCGGCAAGCGGCTGGTCACCGGCGAGTCGTTGTTCACGACCGTCTACACGAACCAGGGTGCGACCAAGCTGCGCGTCGCGTTTGCGGCACCGTACCCGGGCAAGATCCTGCCGATGGACCTGCGCCAGCTCGGCGGCACGCTGATCTGCCAGAAAGACGCGTTTCTGTGCGCCGCGCGCGGTGTATCGCTCGGCATCTACTTCCAGCAGAAGCTCTCGGTCGGCTTCTTC
>JANMAW010000417.1:0-2164 GCA_031360005.1 Rhizobacter sp. | reverse complement strand
CGCGAGTGCGGTGGCCCCCTCGATCAGCGGCACGTCGCCGTTCAGGATCAGTGTCGTGCCTTCGTCGTGCAGCAGCGGTACGGCCTGTTGCACCGCGTGGCCGGTGCCGAGCTGCGGCAGCTGGCGCACGAACTTCAGATGCGGCGCGCTCGCCGTGGCCTCGACCTGCTCGGCACCGTGGCCGGTGACAATGACGATGCCGTCCGCCCCCAGGCCGGCAGCGGTTTGCAGAACATGCTGCAATAGGCTGCGTCCGGCCAGCTTGTGCAACACCTTCGGCAGGGCCGAATTCATGCGGGTGCCCTTGCCTGCGGCCATGATCACGATGTCGAGTGCCATGTCTGTGTTTCCAATCTCCGAGGTCAGAACCTTCATTATCGTGGCGCTGTGCAGCGTGCTCGCGCTCGCATCGGGCTGCAGCGCGCTGCGCGTCGGCTACGGCGCGGCGCCCGATCTGGCGTATTGGTGGCTCGACGGGTATGCCGACTTCGGCGGCACGCAGGCCCCGCGGGTGCGCGAGGCGATAGCGCAGTGGTTTGCCTGGCACCGCCGTACCCAGCTGCCCGACTACGCGTCGCAACTTGCGCGCGCGCAGACCGAGGTGCTGGCCGACACCAGCGCCGGGCGCGCCTGCGAGTGGCAGGCCGAGCTGACGCGGCGCGTGCAGACCGCCTTCGATCGGGCCGCCCCCGCTGCCGCCGAACTGATGCTGACGATCACGCCGCAACAGATCAGGCACATCGAGCGCCGCTACGCCAAGGTCAACGATGAGTTCCGCGAGGACTATCTGCAACCCGACCCGGCCGAGCGCGCCGGCGCCACGCTCAAGCGCAGCATCGACCGGGCCGAGTCGCTGTACGGCAAGCTCGACGAGAGCCAGCGCGCACGCCTCAGTGCGACGCTCGCCCGCTCGCCGTTCGATCCCGAGCTGTGGTTCGCGGAGCGCCGCCAGCGCCAGCAGGAGGTGCTGCAGATGCTGCGAACGCTGGGCCGGGAGGGCGCGAGCCGCGACCAGGCCCAGGCCTCGCTGCGCGTCTACATCGAGCGCTGGCAGCGCTCGCCGCGTGAGGCCTACCGGCGCTACAGCGAGCGTTTGACCGAGTTCAACTGCGCCTTCGCCGCCGATCTGCACAACAGCACCAGTGCGGGGCAGCGGCGCGCCGCTGCCCAGAAGCTGGCGGGCTGGGAGGCCGACCTGCTGGCGATCGCAGCGGCGACGCAGGCAGGAGACGCGGAGCCCGCATCAGGGCGCCTGCTGGCACCCTGACCGGTCATCCCGCGGCGCGGCTCACTGCCTCGTGATCGGCACCATCACATTGCGCGGGTTCGGGCCGGCGCCGGGAAAGCCGTTCATCGCGGCCTCGAACATCGCCGGCAACAGGTAGTCGATCGACGCCGAATAGCCGTTGTTGCTGGCCCGCGCCTCGTACAGCAGTTGGCCGGTCTTGCGGTCGCGGATCAACAGCGCGACCTCGCGCTCGAAATTCATCGAGCCGCCGTACCCGTATCCGAAGCCGAAGCCGGGTCCCCAGCCGTGGCCCCAACGGCCGTAGCCATAGCCGGCGCGAATGCCGGCGCGCCAGAACAGTGGGTCGTTGTACATCCAGGGGTCGGTGCTGGCGACACGGGCACCGAGCTGCATCAGATATTCGGCGCTGCCGGGGTCGGCGGCGGCGCCGAAACCCGCCGTCTCGACGGCGCCGCGCGCCGCATCTTCAAGCAACTGCTGGCGCTCGGGGTGGGCCTGCTGCGAGGGCAGCCGCTCGAACGCGTAGCTGCCCGGCCTGCGTTCAGCCGGCCATGGCCCATAGGTTGAAACGTCGTTGTTCAGGCTGTTGAAGGCAGCGCAGCCGCTCAACACGACCATGACGGCAGCAACGCAAGACAGTTTGAGCATGTCGGTTCTCCTGAGGCCGCGGGATCAGATCTCCTTGCGGAACGCGATGGTCGAAGGGAATGCCGGCACGGAGGGCGTCGCGCAATCGTCGTCATCGAATGCGTGGTCGCCCGCGATGTCGGCCACGCCGCCCGCTTTGAGCGTCGTGAAGGGGTAGAGGTTCCGGTCCAGCAGGTGCGACGGCACCACATGGGCCATCGCGTTGAACATGTTGTCGATGCGGCCGGGAAACCGCCGGTCCCAGTCGCGCAGCATCTGCTTCGTCTG
>JANMAW010000295.1:0-1509 GCA_031360005.1 Rhizobacter sp. | reverse complement strand
TCTTGAGCGATGAAGCCGAAGCCCTTGCTCTCGTTGAACCACTTCACGGTACCGGTTTGGGTCGTCATGGACGTCTATCCTATCTATCAACAAATGATGCGCAGCACATGCAGCGCATGCAGCGACACTCAAGAAACGATCTGGGGGATTTCTATCAAAGCCCGCTGCGAGAACCGCAACAGGTAAGGGGAAGAATCTCTAGCAACCACTGTCTTGCGTATAACTGTGGGCCGGAGTGTACACGAAACGGCGCAAGCCGCGCCTGTGACGTCGTCGTCGGCGCCTGCATCGCTGCGCCGTGTGGTTGAGAATCGCACCCTACACAAGGAGCGGGCATGCCGGCCGATCGATCGTCTTCAACTCCCGCTGCCAACTGGAAGCACGACGGCGTACGCGTCGTGACCGGCGGCCAGCTCGATCCGAACACCGCGCAAACCCCCGGCATGGACCGCAAGGCCGCGATCAATTTCGCGCGTGTCGGCGCGCAGAAGCTTTGGGCCGGCACGGTGCACATCCACCCCGATGCGAAGACCGGCGCGCACCATCACGGCCCGCTCGAGAGCGTGATCTACATCGTCAAAGGCCGTGCGCGCATGCGCTGGGGCGACGCGCTCGAATTCACCGCCGAGGCCGGCCCGGGCGACTTCATCTACGTGCCGCCGTTCGTGCCGCACCAGGAGATCAACGCCAGCGCGACCGAGACGCTCGAATGCGTTCTGGTGCGCAGCGACGGCGAGGCGGTCGCGGTGAATCTCGACATTGCGCCGGTCGAGAAGCCCGAGACCGTGCGATGGATCGATCCGACCCATCCGCAAGGGTAGGCACCGGCGCCACCGCGCATCGGTACGCTGGGGTGCGTCGCAACGACCGCGCGCGTGCATGCCCTTTGACGCATGCGATCGGTGGGCCAACCGAGGGCCGTGAGGGAACCATGAATCAACTGACACTCTCCGTTCTCGATCAATCGGTCTGCGTGACGGGCAGCGGTGAAGACGCAGCGATCCGCGACACGCTCGACCTCGCGCAGCATTGCGAGCGTCTCGGCTATGCGCGCTTCTGGGTCAGCGAACACCACGGGCTGCCCAGCATCGTCGGCAGTGCGCCCGAGATGCTGATGGCCGCGATCGCCGCGCGCACGACGCGCATCCGCATCGGCAGTGCCGGTGTGATGCTGCCGCACTACAGCGCGCTGAAGGTGGCCGAGCAGTTCCGCGTGCTGGAAGCGCTTGCGCCGGGTCGCATCGACCTCGGCGTGGGGCGTGCTCCGGGGGGTGACATGCGTACCGCACGCGCGCTGAACCCGAACGCGCACGCCGCCGCCGATGACTTCCCGGAGCAGGTGCGCGACCTGCAGGCATGGACGTCGCTGCCCGCGCACCAGGGCATCAGCGCGCGGCCGCTCGGGCCGCATGCGCCCGAGGTGTGGATCCTCGGCAGCTCGAATTACGGCGCGCAACTCGCCGCGCACTTCGGGCTGCCGTATGCCTATGCGTATTTCTTCGTCGACGG
>JANMAW010000294.1:0-3643 GCA_031360005.1 Rhizobacter sp. | reverse complement strand
CAGGTAGACCTCGATGCCGCGCGAGGTTTCTTCCTGCGCCTGCATCGCGAACATCGTCAGTTCGGCGATGCTGACCGCGAATGCCACCGACGAGTTCTTGACGATGTTCATCGACTCCGAGGTGAGCGGCGGAATGACGATACGGAATGCCATCGGCAGCAGCACGTAGCGGTAGGTCTGCGGCAGCGTGAGGCCCACCGCCAGGCCAGCGTGGCGCTGGCCCTTCGGGAGCGCCTGGATGCCCGCGCGGACCTGCTCCGACACCCGCGCCGACGTGAAGAACCCGAGCGCGAACACCACCAGCACGATGCTCGGCAACGTGCGCAGGCTCAGGAAGATCGACGGGATCACGTGGTACCAGAGAAAGATCTGCACCAGCAGCGGGATGTTGCGGAACACCTCGGTCCACGCATCGCCGATCAGCACCAGCCACCTGTTCGGCGTGGTGCGAAGAATGCCCATCAACGACCCGACCAGCAGCGCGACGAACAACGACATCACCGACACCGACAGCGTCCAGCCCCAGGCCGACATCAGCCAGGCGAGGTAGGTGCGCCCGCCTCCCGTGTCCTGCAGGAAAACCTGCCATTCCCAAGTCTTACCCAAGGCTCCCTCCGGTGCGTGATTCGAGCGTGCCTGACGAACGCGTCGCTGGGCCCTTCAAAGCCGGCTCGAATCGCGAAGCGATGTTGCACCGGAAGCAGGGAACGAGCACAGCAGCGCGATCCTTGGCGCAGCCGCGTTTCGCGAAGCACTTTGACGCCGGACCCCAAAAAAAGCGCGACGCAGAGGGCTCCGCGCCGCGCTTGGATGGCAATGTAAGCAAACTCCGCGCCGACCGGCGCTAGGGCTTACCTCAGGCCGCGGCCATCGGGGGTCACTTCTTCGCGTAGTCTTCCAGCGGCTTGTCGTTCGGGTTGCCCCACGCCGCCTTGGTCGCTTCGGATGCCGGCAGGCCGACCCTGGTGTTGGTCGGCGGGATCGGCTGCATGAACCACTTGTCGTACAGCTTCGCGACCTCGCCGCTGCTCGCCATCGCCTTGACGCTGTCGTCGACCGCCTTCTTGAAAGCCGGGTCGTCGCGGCGATACATGATGCCGATCGGCTCGACGCTGATGACGTCGCCGACGATCCTGTAGTCGGCCGGGCTCTTCGACTTCGAGATCAGCCCGGCCAGGATCTGGCCGTCCATCACGAATGCATCGGCACGGCCGCTTTCGAGCAGTAGGAAGCTGTCGCCGTGGTCCTTGCCGAACAGTTCCTTGAATTCGACGCCGGTGGCGCGCTCATGCTTGCGCAGCAGCTGGACCGAAGTCGTGCCGGTGGTCGTGGCGACCGTCTTGTTCGCGAGCTGCGCGATGTTGGTGATGCCGGAATTCGCCTTCGTCGCGATGCGAACCTCCTCGACATACAAGGTCGGCGCAAAGGCGACGTCTTTCTGTCGCGTCGCGTTGTTCGTGGTCGAGCCACACTCGATATCGACGGTGCCGTTCTGGACCAGCGGGATGCGGTTTTGCGACGTCACCGGCTGGTACTTGATGTCGAGCTTGGCCATGCCGAGCTGCTTCTGGACATCGGCAAGCACCTTCTGGCACACCTCGTAATGGAAGCCGGTGTACTTGCCGTCGCCCAACGTGTACGACAGCGCGCCCGACGACTCGCGAACGCCCATCGTGACGCTGCCGCTGTCCTTGATCTTCTTCAGCGTGTCGTTCGACTGGGCCTGGGCGGCACCAACCGCCAGCAGCGCCGCAGCCAGCACCGCGGTTCTCGCGAACATCGACTTCTTCATGGGTGACACTCCTGCAGAGGGTTGAAAGCGATAGAACGGCATTCTAGGGACGGTCGCCGACACGACACATGGGATTGCAGGCGAAGCAAGGGTAATGCCCGATCCGTCGGAAGCTGCGCGGGCCTCAGGGCACCAGCCGTCCTGCGGCGGGCCGCGCACAGTCGGATCAGGCCGGGCCGACCCTGCAGGCCTGCCACATGCCCGATCAGGGCTGACCCGGTGTCCTGGCGGAGTCCGCCAGGAACGCCCAGAGGGCCTGGGCGCCGGGCTTGCTGTGGCGTGCCATCTCGGGGCGCTCGCGATAGATGCGGATGTCCATCGTCAACTCGTGCGAACCGTTCGCCGCCGCATGCACCAGGCGCTTGCTCCTGAGTTCCTTTTTCACCGAACTCGCCGGCAGGAACGCCAGCCCATGGCCTTCGATGGCCATCGCCTTCAGGCCCTCGGCCATGTCGGTCTCGTAGATCGGATCGAGGTTTAGCGGCTCGGCCGAGAGCCGCGTGATCTGTTCGACAAGGCGGCCCAGGTACGCACCCTCGGCGTAACTCAGGAAGGGCACGCCGCTGCCGGCAGGCCCGGGCAACCGGAACAGCGGCTGCCCGGCCGCGTCGGCCTTCGCAAACGCGATGAGCCTCTCGTGCCCGAGGCTGAGCATCTCGTAGCGGTCCGGGCTGAGCGGCAGCGGCTGCGACGCGTGGTGGTAGGCCATCAGCAGGTCGCAGCTGCCTTCGGTCAGGTGCATCACCGCGTCATGCACGTTGAGCGCGATCAGCCGGCTCTTCATTGCGCCGAAGCGATTGCGCAGGTCCATCACCCAGTGCGGAAAGAAGGTGAACGCGAGCGAGTGCGGCACCGCGAACTCGATCATGTCGTGCCCGGCCGCCTTGTGGCCGCGCATCATGTTGCGGCTCGCCTGCAGCGACCCGAGGATCTCGAGCGCCTGCGCGTGCAGCGTCTCGCCCGCCGAGGTCAGCCGCGTCGGGTACGAGGAGCGATCCACCAAGTCGATACCGGCCCAGGCTTCGAGCGACTGGATGCGGCGCGAGAACGCCGGCTGCGTGACGTGCCGCAACTGCGCCGAGCGCGAGAAGCTGCGCGTCTCGGCCAGGCTCACGAAGTCTTCAAGCCATTTGGTTTCCACCCGAACCAGTGTAGCCATCGGCGCCGCGCCAACCCTGGTCCCCCTCGGTCACGGGGGTGCGGCGCCGGTTCCCCCTCGACTCGGGGAGGTGCGGCGACCCCGGCGCGCAATCTTCACGGATACATTCATTTTCAAGGGGGTGAGGTGCTCCCTGCAACCACGATCAACCTTCAGGGGAGCTTTATGAATTTCATCAAGAGTGCAGTCGCTGCAGCGACATTGGCCGCCGTCATGGCACCGGCGACGGCAGCCGTTGTCGTGCTGGATTTCGAGGGCGTCGGCAATCTTGCCAACATCAACAACTTCTATAACGGCGGCACTGACAGCCTTGGCAATTCGGGTGTCAACTATGGCGTCGCGTTCAGCACCGCCACGCTGGGCCTCGTCGACTTCGACGCGGGCGGCACCGGCAACTTCGCCAACGAGCCGTCAGCCAGCACGGTCATGATCTTTCTGAACGCCAACAACGCGGTTCTCGACGTCGCAGCCGGTTTCACCACCGGGTTCTCGTTCTTCTACTCGTCATCGACGGCAGCCTCGGTCACGGTGTGGGACGGATTGGGCGCCAGTGGCACCCTCCTCGGCACCCTGGCCCTGACCGCCCAGGGCAGTGCCAACAACTGCGTCGGTGACCCGAACGGCTCGTTCTGCAACTGGACCGCCGTCGGCGTCAATTTCTCCGGCACTGCCAAGTCGATCGACTTCGGCGG
>JANMAW010000281.1:0-19810 GCA_031360005.1 Rhizobacter sp. | reverse complement strand
CGCTGCACAGCGAGCGGCATGCGCGGGCCCTCCGCCGCCCGCGCGAAAACGAACACCGTGTCGGAAGGCAGCGTCCTGGCCGCCAGCGCGGGCGCAAGGCTGACGCTGCCGCTCACGCCGGCCGCTGCGCGGGGCATCGGCGCGCTGGCCTGCATCACGGCGGTCGGCAGCGCGTTCGGATCGCGGATCTCGGCCAGCGTCTTCACCAGCCACTTCGCGTCGTCGGAGTCGGGTGGCACCTGCTTCAGCAGGTGTTCCCAATGCAGTGCCGCCTGGCGGAAGTCGCGGCGCTTGTAGGCCGCAGTCGCCGCCAGCGACAAGGCCATGCCGTTGTCCGGATCGAGCCTGAGCGCGGCCATCGCCAGTTCGAGCGGTTTGCCTTCGAGGCTGCCGCCGGCGTTGGCTGCCAGCACATCGGCGTACTCGGCCAGCAGCACCGGGTCGCGGTTCAAGCTCTCGCCAATGCGCGCAAAGGCGTTGCGGGCGTCCTCGAGCCGGCCAAGGGCGCGGTAGGAGCGCGCCAGCACGGTCCAGCCTTTGGCGTCGTCAGGGTTCTTCTCGAGCCGCGCCGCCAGTGTGCTGAGCATCTGGTCGATCTCGGTGGAGCTGAACTGCTTCGGGGGCGCCGCGCTCGCTTGCAATGCAGCCGGCGTGCCGAGCCACGCATACAGCGCGGTGGCGAGCAACGGAACGGCGAACGTCAGCAGCATCGCCGTGCGATGGGGGTTTACGGTCCGTGTCGCCGGCATGTCGGCGAGCGCCGTGTCGTCGAGCAGGCGACGCTGCAATTCCGCCTGGGCCTGCCGATGGTCGGCGCTGACGATCGTTCCGGCCGCGAGGTCGCGGTCGAGTTCGCGCAGCTGGTCGCGGTAGATGCCGGCGTTGATCTCGCGCGTCGTCGCCGCGTCGTCGGCGTGCCGGCGTTGCCACGGGCGCAGCAGCAGCAACACGGTCACGGCCATCAGCGCGACTGCGGCGAGCAGGAAGCCCCCCATCATCGGTCTCCCGCGAGCAGCGCGGCTGCCTGGCGCTGTTCTTCGGCCGACAGCGTCGCGTCGGGGACGCGGCGGCGGCGCAGGAACATCAGCAGGCCCGCCAGCCCGGCGCCCGCCAGCACGAACGGCCCGCCCCATAAGAGCCAGGTGGTCGGCTTCAGCGGTGGGCGGTAGCGTACGAAGTCGCCATAGCGGCTCACCAGGAAGTCGATGATTTCCGGGTCAGTCTTGCCCTGCCGGATCAAGTTGCGGATCTCGCGGCGCAGGTCCTGCGCCAGGTCGGCGCGCGAGCCGGCCAGCGATTCGTTCTGGCATACCAGGCAGCGCAGTTCGTCGGCGATGACGATGAGCCTTTGTTCGACGGCTTCGTCGTCGGCCAGCGGCGTTGCGTCCTTGGCCTGGGCGCACAGGGCCGACCAGGCCAGCATCCAGACGCACAGCCACCTCATTGCTGCAACTCGCGGATCAACGGCAGGATCCTCGCCTGCAGCACCTCGGGCGTGACCGGCCCGATCTGCTTGAAGCGGATCGCGCCGGCCTTGTCGATCACATAGGTCTCGGGCACGCCGTAGACGCCGTAGTCGATGCCGACGCGGCCATCCGCGTCCACCGCCGACAACACATAGGGGTTGCCCATGTCGGCCAGCCAGCGCCGCGCATCGGCGCGCGTGTCCTTGTAGTCGAGGCCGACCAGCGGTGCGACGCCCGACTTGGCAAAATCGAGCAGCACCGGGTGCTCCTGGCGGCAAGACACGCACCACGAGGCCCACACATTCAGCAACCAGACCTTGCCGAGCATGTCGCGCGGCGCGAAGACCTGGACCGCCCGGCTCGCATCGCTTTCGAGCAGGGGCAGCGAGAATGCCGGCGCCGCCTTGCCGACCAGCGGTGACGGCACCTCGTGCGGGTCGCGG
Source organism: Rhizobacter sp. (assembly GCA_031360005.1). Taxonomy (GTDB): domain Bacteria; phylum Pseudomonadota; class Gammaproteobacteria; order Burkholderiales; family Burkholderiaceae_C; genus LMDS01. Next base: position 17,901 of record JANMAW010000281.1, on the reverse strand, counting down.
TTCAGCCCGACGGCCAGGAACCCCGCCAGCACCAGGAACAGCGCAAGCGGGATCAGGAAACGCTTCACGCTGCGACCCCTTGCGCGGCCGGCGCGCGCTGCTTGAGCCGGTAGCGTCGGTCGCTCGCCGCCAGCATGCCGCCGAACGCCATCAGCAGGCAGCCGCCCCAGATCCAGTCGACGAAGGGCTTGTAGTAGACGCGCACGCTCCACGCCAACGACGCGCCTTTGCCGTCGAGCGGCTCCCCGAGCGAGACGTAGATGTCGCGCGTGAAGCCGCTGTCGATCGCCGTCTCGGTCATCGGCATCGACGACGAGAAGTAGCTGCGCTTTTCCGGGCTGAGGTGGCGCAGCACGCGGCCGTCCCTTGACAGTTCGATGTCGCCGCGCTGCGCGCGGTAGTTCGGCCCCGGCACCTCGGTCACGCCGAGCAACCGGACGGTGTAGCCGCCGATGCTGACGGTGTCGCCGACTGCCATGCGCACGTCTTTCTCGACCTCATAGCCCTTCACCAATGTGACGCCGACGACGAACACCGCGACACCGACGTGCGCGCAGTGCATGCCCCAGAACGAGCGCGGCGGCCACGCGGCCTTGACGCGCTCGCGGATCTGGAACACCGTGCTCGCGACGATCCATACCGCCAGAAGAATGCCGAGCCCGACCAGCGGCGTCCAGCCGCCCATCAACCACGGCAGGCCGGCCCCGGCCGCGAGCGCAAGCACCGCGGCGATGCGCAGCCGCTGCGCCATGTCGCGCGCATCGAGCTGCTTCCAGCGCGCCAGCGGGCCGACCGCGACAAGGAACAGCAGCGGCACCATGATCGGCACGAACACGCTATTGAAATAGGGCGGGCCGACCGACAGCTTGCCCAGGCCGAGCGCGTCGATCAGCAGCGGATACAGCGTGCCGAGCAGCACCGAGCCGGCAGCCACGACGAGCAGCACGTTGTTGACGAGCAGTAGCGTTTCGCGCGACAGCAGCGCGAAGTTGCCGCCGCGGCTCACCTTCGGCGCGCGCCACGCGAACAGCGCGAGCGAACCGCCGATCACGACGACGAGGAACAGCAGGATGAAGATGCCGCGGCGCGGGTCGGTGGCGAACGCATGCACCGAGGTCAGCACGCCCGAGCGCACGAGGAAGGTGCCGAGCAACGACAGCGAAAACGCCGCGATGGCGAGCAGCACGGTCCAGTTCTTGAAGCTGCCGCGCTTCTCGGTGACAGCCAGCGAATGGATCAGCGCGGTACCGACAAGCCAGGGCATGAACGAGGCATTTTCGACCGGGTCCCAGAACCACCAGCCGCCCCAGCCGAGCTCGTAGTAGGCCCACCACGAGCCGAGCGCGATGCCGAGCGTCAGGAAGATCCATGCCACCGTCGTCCATGGCCGCGACCAACGCGCCCAAGCCGCGTCGAGGCGGCCCGCCAGCAGCGCCGCGAGCGCGAACGCGAACGCGACCGAGAAGCCGACGTAACCCATGTAGAGCATCGGCGGGTGAAACACCAGTCCCGGGTCCTGCAGCAGCGGGTTCAGGTCTTGCCCGTCGGCGGCCGCCGGCAACAGCCGCTCGAACGGGTTCGAGGTGAGCAGCATGAACATCAGGAAACCCGCTGCCACCAGCCCGAGCACGCCGATCACGCGCGCCACCATGCCCGGCGGCAACTGGCGCGAAAAAACACTCACCGCGAGCGTCCAGCCGTTGAGCATCAGCAGCCATAACAGCAGCGAGCCTTCGTGCCCGCCCCACACCGCGGCGGCGCGGTAGGCGGTGGGCAGCTTCGAGTTCGAATGGGCGGCGACATAGGCAACCGAGAAGTCGTTGGCGAGAAACGCAGTGGTCAGGCATCCGAACGCGAACGCGACCAGCACGAACTGGGTCTGCGCGGCGGGCCGTGCCAGCGCGATCCAGACGGCGTTGCCGCGGTGCGCGCCGACGATCGGCAGCACGCCCTGCGTCAGCGCCACCAGGAACGCGAGGATCAGTGCGAGGTGTCCGAGTTCGGGGGTCACGGTGCGGCCTTCGCTTTCTGGTTCGCCACATCGATCGCATGCTTGGCTTCGGGCGGCATGTAGTTTTCGTCGTGCTTGGCGAGCACTTCGCTGGCAACGAACCGGCCGTTCGCGTCGAGCCGGCCCTGCGCAACCGCGCCCTTGCCCTCCATGAACAGGTCGGGCAGGATGCCCGTATAGCTGACCGGCATCTCCTTGGCGGTGTCGGTGATGATGAAGTGGACTGTCATCTGGTTGCGCTCGAGGGTACCCTGCTTGACCAGCCCACCGACGCGAAACGCCCGGTCGCGCGGCGCCTCGCCCGATGTGACCTGGGTGGGGGTGAAGAAGAAAGCGACGTTGCTCTGCAGTGCGTTGAGGACCAGTGCGGCTGCGATGCTCACGCTGGCCACCGCGCCGACGATGATCGCGACGCGCTTGTGACGGGGTTTCATCGGACCGCTCCTGAGTTGGCTCGCTGCTGGCGCTTCACCGAACGTATCACGGCGCGGGCGTGCTGGCGCAGCAGCCACGGCTCGACCAGCATCGCGACTGCGCAGGCGCCGAAGCTGCCCCAGACGTAAAAGGCATAACCGCCCATCTCGAAGAATTCGCTGACGCTATGCCACTGCATGCTGCACCCATTCGGTATGTCGTTCACGTTCGAGAATGATGCTGCGCACGCGCATCAGCGCGACGGCGATCGAATACATCCAGAACGCCAGCGCCATCAGCAACATGCCCCACAGCATCGTGTGCGCCATCGTCGGCGCGCGGGTCAACGATATGGATGCGCCCTGGTGCAGCGTGTTCCACCAGCGCACCGAGAAATAGATGATAGGAACATTCACCACGCCGACGAGTGCGAGCACCGCGCCGGCCTTGTCGGCGCGGCGCGGGTCGTCGATGGCCGCCTGCAGCGCCATGAAACCGAGGTAGAGGAACAACAGGATCAGCTCGGACGTGAGCCGCGCGTCCCACACCCACCAGGCGCCCCACATCGGCTTGCCCCACAGCGCGCCGGTCAGCAGCGACAGAAAGGTGAACATCGCGCCGGTCGGGGCGAGCGCCGATGCCATCATCGACGACAGGCGGATGTTGAAGGCCAGTCCGAACCCGGCCCAGAACGCCATCACGCAGTAGATGAACATCGACAACCAGCTTGCCGGCACGTGCACGAAGATGATGCGGTAGCCCTCGCCCTGCTGTGCGTCGGTGGGCGCGACGAACAGGCCGACCCACAGGCCGGCGGCGGCGAACAGTACCGCGAGCAGCGCGAACCACGGCAGCATGCGGCCGGCCAGCGGATAGAAGGTCGCCGGCGAAGCGAACCTGAACTTGTTGATCCAGTGTGCGTTCATTCATTCGATCGCAATGCGCAAGGCCACCGTCGTGGCCCATGGCGCGAAGAACACCGCGATGGCCAGCATCGCCCCGAGAACCGACAGGTGCCCGCGAACGCCGAGGCCGGCGCTGTGCGCTTCCACCGCGCCGGCGCCGAACACAAGCGCCGGGATGAACAGCGGCAGCACCAGCAGCGACAGCAGCACGCCGCCGCCGCGCACGCCCAGCGTCAACGCAGCGCCGATCGCACCGATCAGGCTCAGCAGCGGTGTGCCGAGCAGCAGCGAAATCACCAGGATACCGAGCGCGCCGGCGTCGAGGCCGAACTGCAGCCCGAGGATCGGGGCCAGCAGCACCAGCGGCACGCCGCACAGCAGCCAGTGGGCGGCGACCTTGCCGGCCATCAGCAGCGCGAAGGGTTGCGGCGACAGCGCCATCTGTTCGAGGGTGCCGTCGGCATGGTCGGCCGAAAACAGGCGCGGCAACCCGAGCAGCGTGGCGAGCAGCGCAGCCACCCACAGCACGCCAGGCCCGATGCCGAGCGGGAACAGGCTGACCACGACGACGAAGAAGAACAGCGCCGTCAGCACCTCGCTGCGTCGTCGCGCGGCCAGCAACAGGTCGCGCCGAAGCGTCAGCAACACCGCGCTCACAGGCTGACCAGCTCGCCATTGCCGAGCGGAACCGCCTGGTGGCTGGTCAGCACCGCCATCCCGCCTCGTTCGAGGTGGGCCTCGAGCACGACGCCGAGCAATTCGACCGCCGCGCCGTCGAGCGCGTTGAAGGGTTCGTCGAGCACCCACAACGCCGCCGGCCGCAGCAGCAGGCGCGCGAGCAGCACGCGACGCTTCTGGCCGGCCGACAGATAGCGTGCCGGCAGATCCTCGCGGCCCTGCAGCCCCATCGTCTCGAGCGCGGCCAGCGCGTCGCCCTCGTCGACCGGATGGCCGTCGAGCGCCAGCGCGAGCTGCAGGTTTTCCAGCGGCGTGAGCTCGTCCTTCAGTGCGGCGTGGTGACCGAGATAAATCAGCGCATTCCGGAAGGCCTCCTCGCTCGGCGCGCGTACCGGCGTGCCGTTCCAGTGGATCTCGCCGGCGTCGGCCGGCGACAGGCCGACCAGCGTGCGCAGCAGCGTGGTCTTGCCGGCGCCGTTTTCACCCGTCACATGCAGCCAGCCGCCAGGTCCGACCGCAAAACTCAGGTCGCCGAAGAGTTCGCGCTCGCCACGCGAGCAGGCAAGGTGAGTGGCGGTGAGCATGGAAAGGGGTGAGGGGTGGCTATCGATGCACGTGCGGCGGGAATGCGCAGGCTGCACCGAATCATTGTGCCAGCGGTCCCGAAGCGCCTTGTCATCAATCAAGCGCGGGTCACGGGGGCTTCAGGTCGGCCGCCGGCTGAATGTCGCGCGGAGCAGTAAACCAGACCCGGTCGCCGCCCGCGCGCCGGTCCGAAGGCTCGGGCTAAGGCCATCGGTACGTGTAGGTGACGCCGACGAAGCCCACGTTCTGGGTCGGTTTCTGGCTCACCGTCGTGCCATCGGAGTAGGTGAACGGCACGCCGTTGTAGCCCCAGGTCCAGTCATTCCACTGCGAGCGTTGATACAGCAGATCCAGCCGCACCGCAGATCGCTTGTCCAACGCATACTTTCCGAACAGCTTGAGCGTGGTCTGGCGGAACACGATGTCCGGCAGACCGCCGGTAGCGGCAAGCAGCGCAACGCTGCCTGCATCGGCAGTGGCGGCTAGCGTCTGGGCGTACACGCTCGTGTCATTGGCGAACGACAGGCCGCCACCGACCTCGATCTTGGCGTTGGGTTTGCCGGCGACGCCAAGCCCGAGGTAGGTGCCGGTGTTGTCGAACGACAGGATGTAGCCGGCGGGGCGGGTCTGATGCAGCCTCTGGTTGCCCTGCGACAGGTAGCCGTTCAAGCTCCATTTGTCCGACAACGCGAAGTCCCAGTCGATGTTGAACAGGTTCATGCCGGTGCTTCGAACGCCCTGTTCGCTCGGCGTCGTGAACCGGTCCTTGCCGTCCTCGGCGCTGAACTGCAGCGACAGGCGCTCGGTGGGTTGCCAGTCGGCCAGCAATCTCACCTTGTCGCGCTGGCGATTCGCGAGCCTCGGCATGAAGATCGCCGAGGGGCCGAAGCCTGTGTTCGGGTCGGCGGGATCGGTGACTTCGGTGACGCCGCGTCCGCTGTTGTCCTTCAGCCAGTTCGATCCGTCGCGCCGGCTGCTGGCGACGCTGATCGCAGCGCTGAAGTTCTCGGACATCGCGCGCCGCAATTCCGCGCGAACACCGGTCTCGTCGGTCTTCTGCCGCAATGCACTGGTCCCGGCGATCGCGCTGGTCGACGTGAAGACACCGCGATCGATGGATTCGACATCGGCACCCACGGTACCGCGATAGTCGCTCGAGAACTGATAGCTCGCCTGCAGCTTGCCCCGGACCTTCGTCTGCGGCAGGCGCCGATTCGTGTAGGTGGAAGTGCCTTCGATGTTGTACAGAGCAATCGGTGTCTCGTCGTCCCTGTCCTCGTAGCGAAAGTTGGCAAGCAGCGACAGCTTCGGCGTCGGGCGCGACGTGATGCCGATCTGGGCCAGCGTGGTCGTCACCTTGCCGCCGAGGTTCGCGACACCCGCCGGAGCGCCGGTCAGGCCGGCGCTGGCGAAGTCCTGCTGCTGCGTGGCCTGGGAATAGCCCAGCTTGAAGTTCGCTTGCGTCGTGCGCGTGAACGCATAGCTGCCGGCGATGTCGAGATGGTGTGCCTGGTTGTCCGGCGGCAGCGCCAGCGGCTGGCTCAGGATCGATTGCAGGCCGGTGCTCAGCGGCAGCAAGGTACCGACGGAATTGTTCAAGCTCGACGGAATGCCCGGGTTCAGACTGCCGTTGGCATTGCTGTAGAACGAGCCGTAATAGCCGCCGCTCAGCCGCAGCTTCTGGCCGGCATAGCTCAGCCTGGCTTCGACCTGCGTGTGATTGGCGTTGACAGGCTCGGGCAGCATCAGCACGGCCGAGCCGGTTTCCGTTCCGGTGCTGCCCCGACAACCGGGCGCGACCGACGAAGGGCAGCTGAACCCGCTGCCGAAGAGTCGCGCCCCCTCCTTGTTCTCGCTTTTGGCGCTGATGTCGAACTGCAGCGAGGGGCTGATGACCTTCGAGAACGCGAGCCCCAGGCTCTTGCGTTTCAGTTTCAGGTCGAGATCAGACCCGGTTCCGGGCCCGCCCGCCAGCGGAACCACCTGCGGGTTCGTCGTGCGGGTGCCGAGCAACCCGGTGTTGATGGTGTTCGGTTCGCGGCGAATCCCTTCGCCATAGTCCGCGAAGAACTTCCAGTCGCCCTGCTTCTTCCAGCGCAAACCCAATTCGCGGTTGTCGCCGAGCAGGTTGCTGGCTTCGAACTCGGTCGAGGTGCCGGTCGCCGGGTCGCGCCGGCTGTACTCGACGCCGAGCAGGCCGATCACTCCGCCGGTCCGAACGCCGTTGTACTGGCCGAAGAGTGCCCGGTCGGCGCTGTTGCCGCTGACCGCGCCGAGGCCGAAGCTCACCGACCCTTGCGCTTCGTTCGTCTGCGCCTGCGCTCCGCTCGTCCGCGCCTGGGCTTCGTTCGTCTGCGCCTGCGCTTCGCTCGTCTGGGCCTGCGCTTGATCGAAGGCCGCGAGCAGCGCCAGCGCAAGTACCGTCTGGCGGGAGCCCGATTGTCGAAGCCTTGGCATCGTGTCTCTCCGGTTCTCAGCGGAACAGGAACTGCGGCGTCGGATTCGTCACCGACGGGTTGTTGGACCCGTGCACCTGGGTATGGCAGTTGGTGCAGCTTCGGCCTTGCCAGATGTTGACGACGTTCTTGCCGCTCGAATTGGCGCTGACCTGCGGCGAATTCTGGCCCGGCAGCGCCGGCGCAAAGACACCCGGCTGGCCGCCGATCGCACCGACACCACCGGCCACATGCGGTGTATGGCACTGCTGGCAAAGCATCGGCGGCCGCGCCTTCAGCATGCTCTGGACCGTGCTGCCGTGCGGGTTGTGGCAATTCGCGCAGTCTTCCGCGACCGGTTCATGCGGGTGGACGAAGGGGCCGCGCTTTTCCGCGTGGCAGGTGTAGCAGGTGTCGTTGGTGCTGTCTCTGCGCGCCAGCTTCGGCCCTGCAGAGCCGTGTGCGTTGTGGCAATCCGAGCAGCTCATCTTCCCTTCGGGGATCGGATGGTGCGAAGGGCGTGCGAGCTGCGTGCGCTGCTCCTTGTGGCAGGCGTAGCACACCTCCGGCTGGGTCGCCTTGCCCAGCACCTTGTCCTGGTTGACGTGCACCTTGTGGCACGAGTTGCAGGCGACGTCGGCGCTGTCGTGCTGGCTGCCGGCCCACAGCGCTCGCTTCGAGTCCCGGTCGTGGCAGGTCAGGCAGACGCCGCTGCGATCGGTCGCCGGCAGGGTGGTGTTCTTGCTGAACACGCGGTCGGGAAGGGGCCTGTCCTTGACGCCCGAGGGCTTGTTGACGTGCGTCGGGCTCGGGCCATGGCAGGTGATGCAAGTGGGCGTGCGCTGGTCGGTAGTGACCGCGTGCGCACTGCGGCTCATGTCCGGCAAGTCTTCGGAATCGTGGCATTTCACGCAGGCTGCCGATGCGGCCGCGTCGACGCCGGCCCAGGTGCTTGCCGGCAGTCCGCACAGGCAGAACCCGACCACCGCCAGCCATTGCCTGATTCGCATTCGCCCCCCAGCCCCTCAAACATCAACGATGGGAGGGGCGGCACCGGCCCCTCCGTTCATGTCGCCACGCTGTTGTGACTACTTCTGGCCGTGGACGATGTCCACGCCCTTGAACCCGCCGCTCGAGTGGCAGTCCGCGCAGGTCTCCTGGTTCAGAAGCGACTGCGCCTGGGTCAGGTTCGCGAACGACGCGTTGCCGAAACTCGTCACGTGTGCCATTGCTTTCGGCGAGTCGTGGCAGGCGGTGCAACTGGCCGCCTTCGGCGAAATCACCAGCCACTGCAGCGGGTCGGTGACCCCGGCAGGCTTGGACACGACGGCGCCTAGCGGCCCGCTGTCGACCTTGTACGAGTTGTTGACGTGGCACACATTGCAGTTGATTCCGACCCCTGGCCAAGCGACCTCGGCGGCATAGTTCTCGACGTTGCTTGCCAGCGGGGTGCCGCCGGGAGTCTGCGACGAGCCGTCCTTGTTGAACGCGCCGACCACGGTGTTGCCGTGCGTGAACGGGTAGGTTCGCTTCGAGTTGCCGTGAATGCCGTGGATCATCCGCTTGAACTGATACGACTCGTTCAACGCCAGACCGTTGGTCATGATGGTCGACGACATCCGGTTCGCATCGTGGCAGGTGACGCAGGCCTCGACAATGTTGCGGGCGCCGCCGTGGAAGGCTTCGGCGAGCGTGTTGGAGCCCGACGTGGTGCCCAGCGCGCCGTGGCAGGCGTTGCACTTCTCGGTGGCGACGATGGTGCGGCGCGCAATCAGCGGGCCGGTCAGCGCGATGTCCTTGTAGGTGTTCTGCACGACGATGTTCACCAGTTTCCGCGGGATGGCCTCGGGTCGCGGATCGGTCGCCCACTTCACCTGCAGCAGGGGTTCCTTGATCTGACCGATGCTGACGACGCGGGCACTGCCGGCCGCTACGGCGGTTGGTGAATCCGCTGGCACGGGAATTTGCGCGGTGTAGTGGTTCTTGCCGTCGTTGATGCCCTTGTAGGCGAACACGTTCGCGCTGTTGCCGCCATTGTTGAAGGCGGAGAACTCGGTGACCGCGGTCGACTGGCCGACCAGGTTCTGGTAGGCGAGGTACAGGCGCAGGTTGCCGAACTGCGTCGTGTTGGCGCAGGCGATGCTGGTGGTTCCGGTGCATTCCGCCGTGACGAGGTTGTAGGCCGCGTCGCCGTTGGTCGGATCCGACAGGAAGTAGTTGACCGTCACCATGCGCGTGGCAGCGTCGTACGTGGCGCTCTCCAGGTTCATCTTGTACTTGGCCGCGTTTTTCTCGTTCTGATTCCAGTGCACTCTTTCCGGAGAAATGTTGGAGCCGGGCTTGTGGCATCCGGCGCACTGGCTGTTGACCATGTTCGCGGAGGCGTCGATGCCGTTGTTGAAGATCGTGTGGTCTTCGTTCCAGGCAGACGCCGGCCCGCCGGAGTGGCAGGTCAGGCAGGCCTCCTTGCTGGGCTTGGTCTTCCAGTTGTCGCCCTGCGGGGTGTTCGGGTTGTCGCCCGAGTGGCACTTGGTGCAGTTGCGCAGGTCCTGCGGGAATCCGACGTCGCCATAGCTGTGCTTGCTGTCCCGGAAACCCCATATGGTGTAGCCCTCCACGCCAAGTCCCAACTCTTCCTTGAGCATCTTGCCGGCGTGGATCGTGTGCACCATCGTCGCCAGGTTGAGTACGTTGCCGCTGTTGGCGTCGGTGGTGCCCGGGTTGTGGCACATCACGCAGAACTGCGTGTCGACGCGGCCGCCGCCGTGCAGCGCGAGCTTCTCGTGGCACGAGTTGCAGGAGCCCACGTCGGTCATCTTGCGGGTCTTGCTCGGGTCGGTGACCGCCACCGAATTGCCATCGGCACCGACGGTGAAGTCGAAGTAAGGATTGACGCGTACCGTCTCGCCGGCCGCGTTGACGTAACTCAGCTGGATCGCGATCCGATGCGTCAGGCCCGGCTCGAAGGTCACGCCGTTCGTCTGCGTTGGGTTCTTGATGTCCGTCTTGAAGGTGTAGGTGTAGTAGCCGTCGGGGTTGTAGACGAGTTGCGCGGCCGCGAGGGTGGGGTCGGTCTGCTTGCCGTCGGTCGTCGCCTGCATCGCAGTCGCCAGAACGGGAACGTTGTTCGGTCCGACACCGGCGGCGGCCGTTTCCTTGCGATAGACGTAATTCACCCATTGGTCGGGGTCGCCGTTCGTCCCCGGAACGAGCTTCGCGATGGCGAAGCTCGTGTTGCCGAGGGCCAGGCCCGTCTTCACCGCGCCGTCCGAAAACACCACGAAATTCACTTTCGGCGGGCCGGTCACCGTCACGGCCGGAACACCGACATCCTGAACCACGGTGAAGGACGCGGACGAGTTGGTCGCAGTGTCGTTCGCGGCAAGCGCGCCCGCAGCCGCGATGTTTGCCTTAACTGTGTTGGCCGGGGCGGCGACCGGCGCAGCCGCCTGATCCGAGCCACTCCCACCGCCGCAGCCCGCCACGGCAAGCGCCAACAGGGCCGCGATGCTGGATCGAACGCTGATGTACTTCATGGGGTTCCCCTCGCTTGCGTGATGTCCAATCGCGGCCCGGAGCCGACCTACCGGGTGACCGCCACCGTGAGTTCCTGCGGGCCCGGACCGTCCGGCTCCTTGTGCGCGATGCCGAAATGGCAGTCGATGCAGGTCTTGCCTTCAGCCACGCCTTTGGCGTGGCGCGCCTGCGCCTTGGCCGACTGCAGGTCCTTGCTCATGGCCTCGCGGCTGTGGCAGTTGCGGCACTCGCGTGAGTCGGTTTCCTTCATGCCGATCCACACCCGGGTGGCCATCTCGTGGCGGTGGGCTTCGAACTTTTCCTTGGTGTCGATCTTGCCGATGAGAGCGCCGTACAACTCCCAAGTGGCGTGCACCTTGCGGACCAGCTTGGGCCCGATCTCCTTCGGCACATGGCAGTCGGCGCACGAGGCCCGCACGCCGCTGCGGTTCTTGTCGTGGATCGTGTCCTTGAACTCCGCGAACACGTTGTCGCGCATCTCGTGGCAGCCGGTGCAGAACTTCTCGGTGTTCGTCCAGGCCAACCCGGCGGTCGTGCCCGCGATGCCGCCCGCGCCCACGACAAGGCCGATGAGCGTGGCTCCAATCGCGAGCTTCAGCGGCGCGTAGGTGCCGAGCCTGGCACGCAGCCGATCCAGAAGTTTGAATTTCATGTGCCCGCCGTGTCGCCGCGTGTCATCAGCGGCTCATTGCGCCAGGATCGACGGCTCGACGTTTCGCACCTCAGCCGGGTTTTTCTCGGTGGAAGAGAGGGCGTTCATGGGGGCGTTCCGGGAAAGTGCAGCGGCAAACATGAATCACACTACGCCTCGGCAGCGATCGCGTCTGTTGGCTAGCGAACATAGCTGGACAGTCACGCCAAACAGGACCGCTCTCATCGAAATCTCCTTGCGTTACCGGTCGGCGTGCGCGCCTCGGGCCGACGATGCGGTCGGGCGTGGCGCATCCACTCGTTGCCTCCGGTTGCGCCGACAACTGCTCTGTCGGCCAGAGCGGGATCACCGTTCCCGCCCGCCTGCGTGGTTGCAGCACGCCGCGATTGGCGCATGCGCGCGCCGAACCAAGGTTGCGCTGGATCAATGGATCGCCGGCTCGCGACCTTGACGCGGCGCAACGCCCGCCCGGGGCGCGGCGCGGACACTAAGCGACGGACAAGCAGCGCCCTGGCTGGGAGCATTCCATCATGTACTCACGCATCCTCGTACCCATCGACGGCAGCCCCACCTCGCAACGCGGGTTCGATGAAGCGATGGCGCTCGCGCAACAGCTCGGCTCGACCTTGCATCTGCTGAACGTCGTCGACGCCCGCTTGCTCATCGCCGAGGTGTCGGCGTATGCGCCGCCGGATCGACTGCTGGACGACTGGCGCGAGGCCGGCGATCGGCTTGTGGTTGCGGCGGTCGAGGTGGCCCGTTTCAAAGGCGTGGCGGCGGATGGCGTGGTGCGCTGCGATCCCGGCATGCGGGTGTGCGACATGATCCTGCAGGAAGTGAAGACTTCCGGCGCCTCACTCATCGTGATGGGCACGCACGGGCGGCGCGGGCTCAAGCGCCTCGCGCTCGGCAGCGACGCGGAACTCGTGTTGCGCGAAAGCCCGGTGCCGGTGCTGCTCGTGCGCGCGGCGGATACCGCTGCAGCAACCTGACCGTCCCCCTTCTGCCGGGCTCTATCCGTGCAGCCGGCTGTGCCGCGGCACGCTGGCGAGCAGGAACTCCATCTGGTCGGTCAGGATGCGGCGCCCGCGCAGGATCATGTCTTCATGAAGGCTGGGCACGTAAGGCAGGTACATCAGCGACAGGTTGACCTCCTGCGGCAGGCGGTTGCCCTTGTGACCATTGCACGGGCGGCACGCGGTGATGCAGTTCATCCACGTGTCGTGCCCGCCGCGCGAGGTCGGGACGATGTGCTCGCGCGTCAGGTCATCGAAGTGGAACTGGCCGCCGCAGTACGCACACAGGCCGCGGTCGCGTGCGAACAGCTTCGGGTTCGACAGTGCCGGTGTTTGCCGCCAGGCCCGGCTCGGCACCGAGCCCTTCACTGCGATGATCGGGTGCACCTCGATGCGCGACTGCAATCCGGTGCGGCGTTGCGTGCCGCCGCGCAGCACGTAGAAGGTGTCGCCCAACGTCCAGGCCACGCCGTCGGTGGCATAGATCACGGCCGCTTCCCTGGCCGAGATCCAGGCCTGCGGCCGACCGGAGACGTCGAGTTGCAGAACTTCCATGGTGCTTCGAGCGTAATGCATGACGGGGTGTTTGCTCAATAGGCGATCATGCGCCCGGCGCGCCAGTGCCGTCTGTGTGTCGATTCCGCACGGCCGGCGTGTCACATCACACGGGGTACAAACCGCGTTCGCGTGCCATCAATCGCGTCAGGCCAAGCAGCGCGCCGATGTTCGGCATGGCGACCTGCAAGCGCGCGCCGATCTCGTGAACCGCGCTCACCAGTGCATCGAGTTCGAGGGCGCGGCCGGCGAGCGTGTCCTGCAGCATCGAGGTCTTGAAGCCACCGAGTTGGCGCGCCACTGCGATGCGATCCTCGCCTGATTGGGTGATCGGGCAGCCGATCTGCGCGCCGATGCATGCTGCCTCGTTCATCGTGCGCAGGATGAAGTCGCGCACCAGCGGATCGTCGAGGAGGCGGTCGGTGGTTGCGCCGGTGAGCGCCGACACCGGATTCATCGTCATGTTGCCCCACAACTTGTACCAGATGGCGTGGCGGATGTCCGTGCTGGCCTCGGCCTGAAAGCCGGCCTGCGCGAGTGTGGCGCAGACGGCGTCGACTCGCGCCGATGCACGCGCCGAGGCGCCGCCGGCCGGCTCGCCGACGATCAGCCGGTCGCCGAAACCATGCTGCACGCAACCCGGCTCGGGGCTCGAGCAGGTCAGGTGCACGACGCAGCCAAGCACGCGTTCGAGCGGCAGCAGCCGCGCGATGCGGCCGTCGGGGTCGACGCTCGCGAGGCGGCGGTCGGCGAGCGGGGTCGCGGCCGGGGCGGTCTGCAGGAACCACCATGGCACCCCGTTCATCGCCGGCATCACGATGGTCTGCGGACCGATCAGCGGCTGTATCGACGCCGCCGCGGCGGCGAGCGCCGGGTCCTTGAGCGCGACGATCACCAGATCCTGCGGGCCGAGCGCGCTGGCGTTGTCACTCGCGTCGATCTTGGCATTGATCACCTGGCCGCCGATCGACAGGCGCAGGCCGCGCTCCCGCACTGCGGCGAGCGTGGCGCCGCGCGCGACGGCGCAGACCAAGTGCCCGGCGCTCGCGAGCCGCGCCGCCAGCAACCCGCCGACTGCGCCGAGACCCACCACTGCGATCTTCATGAATGACCTTTGCCGCCCGTCGCGTTGCCCGCGGTCGATGGTAGCAACGGCCTCGCGAACGACGCGCTTGCGGGTAAACCCTTCAAGCCGTGCCACGAGCGTTTCCGTTCCGGACGCGAAACCCTGGAAAAACACCGGAAACGGCGCGGTCGTCGCGTTGCGGTGGGCCTATTTTCTGCAAAATAGCACGATCGTTCGTTTTATCGCCGCGACACTTGCGCAGCCTCACAGTGACCGACACCACGACCCATTCAAGCTCCGCTGCGGGCGATGCCGCTGCGCCGTTGCGCCCGCTGCTGAAGGGCCGGCAGACGCGCGCGACGATCCTCGACGCCGCGCTCGCGCTGGCCTCGCACATGGGGCTCGAAGGCCTGTCGATCGGAGCGCTCGCGGAAGTCACACAGATGAGCAAGTCGGGTGTGTTCGCGCATTTCGGCTCGCGCGAGGAGTTGCAGATCTCCGTGGTGCGCGAGTACCACGCCCAGTTTTCTGAAGAGATCTTCGAGCCCGCGATGAAGGTGGCGCGCGGCTTGCCACGCCTGCGCGCACTGTTCGACCGCTGGTTCAAACGTGTCTCGGTCGAAATCGATGCCGGCTGCATCTACATCAGCGGCGCGGTCGAATTCGACGATCGGCCCGGCCCCGTGCGCGACGCGCTCGTCGGCATGGTGCAGACCTGGCAGGACACCCTCGAACGGGCGATCCGCATCGCGATCGAAGAACGCCATCTTCGCGCCGATACCGACCCGCAGCAGATGCTGTTCGAAGTGCACGGCCTGATTCTCGCGCTGCACCACGACGCTCGATTCCTGCGCCACCCGGGTGCCGATGCGCGCGCCCGCGCCGGCTTCGAGAACGTGCTGTCCCACTATGCCGCGCCGGCCGGCTCTTCTGCTTCTGCTGCGGCTGCACGCAATGGCGCGAGCGCGGCCGCTGCTGCGATACCGGCATTGGCACCTGCGCGCCGCAAACGCAGCGCTTCCACGGTTTGAAGTCATTTTCCAGGAGTCCAGATGCCCCAGTACACCCCGCCGCTGCGCGACATGCAGTTCCTCATGCACGAGGTGCTCGACGTCGTCGATGAACTGAAGCGACTGCCCGCGCATGCAGACATCGATGCGGACACGATCAACGCAGTGATCGAGGAAGGCGGCAAGTTCGCCAGTACCGTGGTCGCGCCGATCAACCAGAGCGGCGACGAAGAGGGATGCGTGCTCGACCGCGCCACGCATGAAGTGCGGGCGCCGAAAGGTTTCAAGGAGGCGTACGCAAAGTACGTTGAGGGCGGCTGGCCGGCGCTGAGCTGTGATCCGGCGTTTGGCGGGCAGGGCCTGCCGCATGTCGTGAACCAGTGCATGTATGAGATGTTGAACTCGGCCAACCAGGCCTGGACGATGTACCCCGGCCTGTCGCACGGCGCGTACGAGGCGCTGCATGCGCACGGCTCCGACGCGCAGAAGGCGATGTACCTGCCCGAGCTGACCAGCGGCCGCTGGACCGGCACGATGTGCCTGACCGAGTCGCATTGCGGCACCGATCTCGGCATGCTGCGCACGAAGGCCGAGCCCCAGCCGGACGGCACGTACAAGCTGACCGGCAACAAGATCTTCATCTCGGCCGGCGAACACGACCTGGCCGCGAACATCATTCACCTGGTGCTGGCGCGGCTGCCCGACGCACCGGCCGGCTCGAAGGGCATCTCGCTGTTCGTCGTGCCGAAGTTTCTGGTCAATCCCGACGGCTCGCTCGGCGCCCGCAACCCGATCTTCTGCGGCGGCCTCGAGCACAAGATGGGCATCCACGGCAACGCCACCGCGCAGCTCAACCTCGACGGCGCGGTCGGCACGCTGGTCGGCCAGACGAACAAGGGCCTGGCCGCGATGTTCGTGATGATGAACGCGGCGCGCCTCGGGGTGGGCATGCAGTCGCTCGGGCTGGCCGAAGTGGCGTACCAGAACGCCGCGGCGTACGCGAAGGACCGCATCCAGATGCGTTCGCTGTCGGGCGTGAAGGCCCCCGACAAGCCCGCCGATCCGATCATCAACCACCCCGACGTGCGCAAGATGCTGCTGACCGCGCGCGCCTACACCGAGGGCGGCCGGGCGCTGGCGATGTGGACGACGCTGCAGCTCGACAAGGAGCTGGCGAGCGACGACGCCGAAGTGCGCGCCGAGGCCGCCGACCTGGTCGCGCTGGTCACGCCGATCGTCAAGGCCTTCTTCACCGACAACGCGTGGATCTCGACCTCGCACTGCATGCAGGTGTTCGGCGGCCACGGCTACGTCCGTGAATGGGGGATGGAGCAGTTCGTCCGCGATGCGCGGATCAACATGATCTACGAAGGCACCAACACGGTCCAGTCGCTGGATCTGCTGGGCCGCAAGGTGCTCGGCGACCGCGGCGAGAAACTGAAGAAGTTCGGCAAGCTGGTGGCGCATTTCGTCGACGACGAAGGCACGAACGAGGCGATGCAGGAGTTCGTGAACCCGCTCGCCGAGCTCGGCGACAAGGTCACGAAACTGACCACGGAGATCGGCATCAAGGCCTTCACGAACCCCGACGAAGTGGGCGCCGCGGCGGTCGACTACCTGCGCGTCTGCGGGCATCTGGTGTTCGCGTATTTCTGGGCCCGCATGGCCAAGGTTGCGCTCGAGAAGGTCGACGGCGGCGATCCGTTCTACAAGGCCAAGCTGACGACCGCGCGTTTCTACTTCGCCAAGCTGCTGCCCGAAACCGCGATGCTGATCCGCGCCGCTCGGGCCGGCTCGGCATCGCTGATGGAAATGGAAGAGGCATGGTTCTGATCGCTCGGCATTCACGCCCGGGAGGCACCCGCATGATCCTGCGCACCAGGCGCCTTGCCGCGGCCCTTGGCCTCGGCGTCTTTGCGACGCTCGCCCAGGCCCAGGCCACGCCGGCCGGACTGTGGAAGACGATCGACGACGAGACCCGGAAGGAAAAGTCGCTGATCCGGATCACCGAATCCGGCGGTGTGTACACCGGCAGGATCGAGAAGCTGCTCGACCCGGCCACCCCGCCCGACGCGGTGTGCCAGAAGTGCAGCGACGATCGCAAGGGCCAGCCTCTGGTCGGCATGACGCTCGTCAAGGGCGTCAGGCAAAGCGAATCCGACAGGGACCGCTGGGACGGCGGCGAGATCCTCGATCCGAACAACGGCAAGACCTACAAGGTGCGCCTGGCGCCTGCCGAGGGCGGCAAGCTGCTGGCGGTGCGCGGCTACATCGGTGCCCCGCTGCTCGGCCGTACCCAGACCTGGATTCGCGTCGAGTGACGCTGCTGCTGAATCCAACCAAGGAAGCACTCATGAATCGATTTCCCGTGCGCAAGGTCGCCGTGCTCGGCGCCGGCGTGATGGGCGCGCAGATCGCCGCCCATCTCGTCAATTGCAACGTGCCCGTGATCCTGTTCGACCTGCCGGCCAGGGACGGCCCGAAGAACGGCATCGTGACGAAGGCCGTCGAAGGTTTGAAGAAGCTCAAGCCGGCGCCGCTGGGCGTGCCCGAAGAAGCCGCGCTGATCCAGCAGGCCAACTACGAAGAGCACCTCGACCTGCTCAACGGCTGCGACCTGATCATCGAGGCCATCGCCGAGCGCATGGACTGGAAGCTCGACCTGTACAGGCGCATCGCGCCGGCGATCGCAGCGCACGCGATCGTCGCGAGCAACACCTCGGGCCTGTCGATCACGAAGCTGTCCGAAGTGCTTCCCGAAGAGATCAAGCCGCGCTTTTGCGGCATCCACTTCTTCAACCCGCCGCGCTACATGGCGTTGGTCGAGCTGATCGATACGCCGACGACAAGCCCGGAGATCCTGGACCAGCTCGAAGCCTTCGTGACGACCGCGCTCGGCAAGAGCGTCGTGCGTGCGATGGACACGCCGAACTTCATCGCGAACCGCGTCGGCATCGCCGGCATGCTCGCGACGATCAAGGAAGCCGAGACCTACGGCCTGAGCTACGACGTGGTCGATGACCTGACCGGCAAGAAG
>JANMAW010000180.1:0-9255 GCA_031360005.1 Rhizobacter sp. | reverse complement strand
GAATACCATCTCGGCATGCTGGACTTCGATGAAGTGGCTCATCTGCGTTGTCCCGTTTCAGACTTCGTCGAAGCTGAAGCGCCTGGCGATGTTCACCAGCAGCATCTCCAGCAGCAGGCCGACCACGCCAATGACGAGGATCGCGATCAGGATGTGTGGCACGTTCAGGTTGTTCCATTCGTCCCAGACCCAGAAGCCGATGCCGACGCCGCCGGTCAGCATCTCGGCCGCGACGATCACCAGCCACGCAGTACCGACCGACAGGCGCACGCCAGTGAGCATGTAGGGCAGCACGGCGGGAAACAGGATCTTCGTGAAGACCTTCCACTCGCTCAAGTTGAGCACGCGCGCGACGTTCAGGTAGTCGCTCGGCACACGCTGCACGCCGACTGCGGTGTTGATGATCATCGGCCAGATTGAGCAGATGAAGATGGTCCAGATCGCGGCCGGGTTCGCGGCCTTGAAAACCAGCAGGCCGATCGGCAGCCAAGCCAGCGGGGACACCGGTCGGAGCAGGCTGATCAGCGGCGAGAGCATGCGGTTGATGACCTCGAAGCGGCCGACCACGAAGCCCATCGGGATGCCCACCAGCGCCGCCAGGCCGAAGCCCAAGGCGACACGCTGAAGCGAGAACAGGATGTTCCAGCCGATGCCCTGGTCGTTCGGGCCCTTGCTGTAGAACCGGTCTGAGAACACCTTGATCGTCTCGGCGAAAGTGGCGGCCGGGGTCGGGAAGGGCGAGCTCTTGAACGTCAGAAGCTCCCAGATGAGGATCAGCAACGCGATGCCGAAGATCGGCGGCAAGATCATCGCGCCGAGCTCGCGCCAGTCATAAGGCGGCTTGCGGGGCGCGAGCGTTTCTGGCGCCGTGACCGGCTCGGGCGCGACGACCGGCGGCGTGAAGGCAAGCGCCACGACCCCCGCTGTGGTCTTCACGTCGGTGACGAGTTGTCGGGGCGAATGGAAGACTGCGCTGACCATGTCGGGTCTCCTTGGAGGCTCAGGCCTTTACGTTGAAACCGTCGGCGTACTTCTTCGGATCCTTGCCGTCCCAGACCACGCCGTCCATCAGCTTGCTGCTGCGCATCGCGTCCTTCGGCACGCTGGCCTTGACCTGCGCGGCCGCCTGCTTGTACAGATCGATCTGATTGATCTGCGTTGCCACGGCGAGGTAATCGGGATGTTCTTTCAGCAGGCCCCAGCGCTTGTGCTGCGTCAGAAACCACATGCCATCGCTCAGATACGGGAACGTCACCGCGCCGTCGTTGAAGAACTTCATGTGGTTCGGATCGTCCCAGGTCTTGCCGAGTCCGTTCTGGTAGCGGCCGAGGATGCGCTGGTTGATCACGTCGACGCTGGTGTTGACGTAACTCTTGTCGGCCACCGTCTCGGCCATCTTGTTCTTGTTGGTCAGGCTGGCGTCGATCCACTTGCCGGCCTCGAGGATCGCCATGATCACGGCGCGCACCGTGTTCGGGTACTTCTTGACGAAGTCGCCGGTGGTGCCGAGCACCTTTTCGGGGTGGTCTTTCCAGATGTCCTGCGTCGTGATTGCGGTGATGCCGATGCCGTCGGCGATCGCGCGGTGGCCCCAGGGCTCGCCGACGCAGTAGCCGTCCATGTTGCCCACGCGCATGTTGGCCACCATCTGCGGCGGCGGCACGGTGATGACCTTGGCTTCCTTGATCGGGTTGATGCCGGCGGCGGCCATCCAGAAGTAGAGCCACATGGCATGCGTGCCGGTCGGAAAGGTCTGCGCGAAGGTGTACTCGCGCTTGTCGGCGGCCATCAGCTTGGCCAGGCTCGGGCCGTCGACCGCACCCTTGTCCGACAGCTTCTTCGACAGCGTGATGGCCTGGCCGTTGTTGTTCAGCGTCATCAGCACGGCCATGTCTTTTTTCGGGCCTCCGATGCCGAGGTGCACCCCGTAGACGAGGCCGTACAACACGTGGGCCATGTCGAGCTCGCCGTTGACGAGCTTGTCGCGCACGCCGGCCCACGAGGCCTCTTTCGTCGGGATGATCTTCACCCCGTACTTCTTGTCGAATCCGAGCACCGAGGCCATCACCACCGACGCGCAGTCGGTCAGCGGGATGAAACCGATGCGGACCTCTTCCTTCTCGGGCTTGTCGGAGCCCTGCGCGTAGACGGCGGTGTGCAGTCCGGGCACGAGCGCGGAGGCGCTCGCTGCTGCGCCCTTGATCAGCTGGCGGCGCGTCATGTCGGGCGTTCCGCGGTTCGGGGTGTTCATGGTGGTGCGTGAAGGCAGTGCGAAAACAGAAAGGCGTCCGCACGAAGCCGGCCGCAGGCCAAGCTTCGTGGGGACGCCGTCGTCCTTGATGTGCGGACCAGCGTTGGTGCGCACGGGCTATGTCGGAAGGTCGCCGTTGACCTCCCGCAAGCGAATAACGCAAGCGGCGTGCCATCGGGCATGCACGCCAACGGTGCGTCAGGCTCGGCCGAGCAGGTCGGAAAGATCGACGACGCGCTGTGCCACCTCGGCGACCTTGAGGCCGCGGTCCATCGCGGTCTTGCGCAGCCGCGCGTAGGCCTCATCCTCGGCAATGCCCTGCGTTCGCATCAGGATCCCCTTGGCGCGCTCGATCGCCTTGCGCCCCGACAGCTCGCTGCGTGCCGCTGCAAGTTCACGGCGCATGCCTTCATCGTGCTCGAATCGCGCCAGCGCGACTTCGAGCACCGGTTTCACCCGGTCGGGCGCCAGACCGGCAACCACATAGGCCGTGACGCCCGAAGCGATCGCGTGCTGGACATGCGTCGTGTCGTTGTCCTCAGTGAACAGCACGATCGGGCGCCGCGCCTCCCGTGTGGCCATCACCACATGTTCGAGTGTGTCGCGCGCCTGGCTTTCGGCGTCGACGATGATCATGTCGGGGCCGATCTGGGCGAGGCGTTCGGGAAGGAAGACATCGGCCGGCAGAACCGCCACGATGTTGTAGCCGCTTTCCAGCAAGCCGATGCGCAACCAGCGCGAGCGCTGTACCTCGGAAGCGGAAGTCGGATCGGCCGGGTCGGCATCCAGCGAATCCGGTGCGACGATCACGATGCGCAGAACCTGGGCCGTTGACATGCTCTGTCTGAGCAACATTCACGCCAGTTTGCCCACATCGACGAACGAGAACGGCGACGGGCCCAGACCCGGCGCCGTCAAGTACAGGCGAACGCTCGGTTCAGTGCTCGGCGGGTGCGGTCGCGAAGGCCCGGCGCAGCCAGCCACCCAGGGGGCGCAGCGAGCCGAACAGCGAATCGCGGTTGGCGACGTCGCGCTCGGCGATCAGTCCCTTGGAATCCAGCATCTCGATGAAAACGCGAACCTCTTGCCGCCGCATACCGCTCGATTCGACCAGCTGCACGAGAGTCACGTGACGATGCGACATGTCACTGAGCATGCGGCGGTAGCCGATCCGATCGAATGGCGACCGAAGCTGCGGCCAGCCTGCTAAGCGGTACTCTTTCATCACTCCAACGGATTGTTTTTGAAGGCAGCGGATCTGCGCCGCTGCTCGACGAGAAAACACAGGGTAGGCGATTATCGGGGCGGCGGGAAGGGTTGATATGCAACATTCGTGTAAGTACTGATTGCGGAGCGCGTGCCATTGAGCATGAACGTACGATGAATTCCCAGTTCAAGACGGCTTGCGAAGCGCACGCGTGACTTCGGTTTGCCAAGGCAGGGCGTGGACCAATTGATGCAAGTGCAGCGCTACTTCCGTTTGATTCAACACGTCGCCTTGTGCGTCGATCAATCGAAGGTTGGTGATCATGCCCATCGGATCGGACATCGCGACCACCCCATCACGCAACTCGACCCAGTCCCAGGCAACGCCGGCCGCGCGTTCGTCCGACTTGTCACACCACAGCGTCTGACCGCTGCAAAAGCCGTCGGTGTCGCCCAAAGTCAACACTCTCGTGCCAAGGTGGACCAGATGCAAGGAAGGCGCCGAACCGGCCTGCCACAATACAGGGGCCCATGCGTACACGATCCATGCGGGAGTCATGGGGCTGGACATCGTCGTTGTGTCGATGATTGAACCTCATCAGGTGATTGAATGATGTGCTCAGTGTGGCAACGGATTCGACTTCTGCCATCTGTCAACCTTGTCAGGGTCGGCCTGCCGAATGAGCCGGTGCGTGAAATATTGCGTAGTCGGATCTGAAGGGGCGACATGCTTCAGGGTGGTTTCTCGGAAGTAATGAAAAGCCGGAATCGTGACGAACTCCAGGGCGAACTGGTGACGTTCACGAAGCGGCTCGGGTTCGACACGGTGGCTGCCACCGTGGTGCTCGACCACCTGCTCGGCGAAGCGGAGTTCATCACGATCGACAACACCCCCCGGGAGTACAAAGAGTCGTTCCAGAACCCGCTGAACGGGCGGCGCGACCCGGTGATGCAGCATTGCAAGCGTCAGAGCGTGCCGATCATCTGGGATCAGTCGACCTACGTCAGACATGGCCTGGGAGACAAATGGGAAGAGCAAGCGCGCTTCGGCATCAGCAACGGCATCTGCCTGGCGTTGCACATGCCGGAGGGGCGCCACTTCATCCTCGGCGTCGAGCGGGACCGACCGGTGCCGATGGATGCCGCCGAGCTGACCCGCGTGGTGGCCGATTTGCAGCTGTTCGCGGTGTGTGCCCAGGACGCGGCGTTGCGGATCCTGATGCCAAAATCGGCGGACCCGCGCCTGCCATCGTTGACGCCGCGCGAACTCGACTCTTTGCGCTGGACGATGGAAGGCAAGACCGCGTGGGAGGTCGGCAGCGTGCTCGGCATCACCGAGCGGACGGCCGCGCTGCACGTCAACAACGCAACCCACAAACTGGGCTGTGTCAACAAGCACCAGGCGGTGTTGAAGGCGCTGAGGCTGGGACTGTTGCGCTGAACTGCGGCGATACGCAGCGGCGGATCCGCCGCGCTCGTTCCTGTTGCTGTCAGCTTCCGCGTGGTGCGTAAACCCCCCTGTAAGACTTGACAGTTACCTGTTCGCCTGGTTCCTGATGCAATCGGGTCCGGGCACGCGTGGCGTGCACCCGTTCCCACCCTTGGAGCCAAGCATGCAATCGATCCGTCAATCTGATATGTCTGTCAAGAACGCCACGACGACCCAGGCCGTGCCGACCTTGGTCAACTCCGCTCCGATCGTGCTGGATCTGGCGGTTCTGGATCACGTCGCCGGCGGGTCGCCGAACGGCACTTGGGCTGCGTCGAGCGTTGCCGTCTCTGATTCGCCCAACGGCACCTGGTAAGTTTCAAGGACGAAGTGGGCAGTCTGTTCCGCCCTGAAGCTCTCGAGAACCGCCAACGCGACTGGCTGGGCAGCATTCAGCTGATCCGGCCGGTTTCGCTGGCGGTGCTGACCTGTTTCGCGCTGGCAGCCGTCGCGTCGGTAGCCGCTTGCCTGATCCTGGGCGAATACACCCGAAAAGCCCGGGTCAGCGGCTATCTGGTGCCGGATCGGGGCGTGATCCGGCTGCTGGCGCCGCAAGCGTCCACCGTCGTCGAAAGCCACGTGTCCGAGGGGCGCACCGTACGGCGCGGTGATGTGCTGTTCGTTCTCGCGGTCGGGCAGACGACGTTGAGCGGGGACACGCAAGCCGCCGTGCAAAGCAGCCTGGCGTCGCGCGGCCGCAGTCTGCAGAGTGCTGCCAGTCAGAGAAGCCTGCTGGCGCAAAGCCAGCTTGGCGCGGTCGATCGACAGATTGACGCAATGCGTCGGGAGCTCGATTCGATGGCGGTCGAGACCGACCTGCAAAGTCAGCGACTCGCGCTCGCGCAACAGGCTCAGATCCAGTACGAATCGCTGCGCAACGACAACTTCGTCTCATCGGCGCAAGTGCGCGCCAAGGCGGAGGAAGTCCTCAACGCCAAGGCGCAGTTGCAGGGCCTCGCGCGCCAGCGGGCGGCGCACCTGCGTGAGATCGCGTCGTTGCAGGCACAACGCCATGAGATTCCGCTGCGCACGCAAGCGGCGCAGGGTGAGATCGAACGCGACCTCGCCAGCCTCGCGCAACAATCGGCCGAAAGCGAAGCGCGGCAGCGCATCGTCGTGCGTGCGCCGCAGGATGGTGTGGTCAGCGGGGTGCTGGCTGAGCCGGGCCAGACGGTGACGCCTGCGGTCGCGCTGGCCAGCCTGTTGCCGGCCGACGCGAAACTGCTTGCGCATCTGTTTGCACCGTCCAGTGCGGTCGGGTTCGTGCGCGCCAACCAGACAGTGCAGCTGCGCTATCAGGCCTACCCGTACCAGAAGTTCGGCCACCAGGCGGGAGAGGTGGTGCAGGTGTCGCGTTCGCCGTTGCAGACGTCTGAACTCGCCGGCCTGCCGCTGCCCGCTGCTGCGAGTGCCGGCGGCGAGCCGCTGTACCGAATCACGGTCTCGTTGGATCGCCAGAGCGTCGCCGCCTACGGTCAGGCGCAGGCCCTCTCGCCCGGCATGCAACTCGAAGCCGACGTGCTGCTCGATCGGCGCCGGTTGATCGAGTGGCTGTTCGAGCCGGTGCTCGGCATCGCAGGGCGGGTGTGAACCGATGAGCGCCGCCGGTTGGCTCGAGGGCCTGCGCCTCGGTCTGGGTGCGCGTCGCCTGCCGGTGATCCTGCAAACGGAGGCCGCCGAGTGCGGACTCGCATGCATCGCGATGGTGGCGGCACACCATGGGTTGCGCATCGATCTGTCCACGCTGCGCCAACGTTTTTCGGTCTCGCTCAAGGGTGCGACCATGGCCGATCTGGTGCGGCTGGCAGGACGACTGCAACTCAACTCGCGTGCACTGCGCGCCGAGATGGAACACCTTCCCGAACTCGCGCTGCCGTGTGTGCTGCACTGGGATCTGAATCACTTCGTCGTGCTGAAAGAGGTGAGCCGCGGCATGGCAGTCATCCACGACCCGGCACGCGGGGTGCGGCGCCTGTCGCTTGCCGAAGTGTCCAAGCATTTCACCGGCGTGGTGCTCGAGCTGGCGCCCCAGGCCGATTTCACACCGCACACCGAACGTCAGGCGGTCACGCCCCGCCAGCTGCTCGGCCGCGTCACCGGCCTGCGGCGATCGCTGCTGCAGATCTTCACGCTGGCGCTGGCGCTCGAAGCCTTCATGCTGCTGGCTCCATTCTTCCTGCAGTGGGTCGTCGACAGCGTGCTCGTCAGCCTCGACCGCGACCTGCTGGTCACACTCGGCCTGGGCTTCGGGCTGCTGGTGCTGATCACTGTGGCCACCGGTGCGATCCGGTCGTGGGCGGTGCTGCATCTGTCGGCGACGCTGAACCTGCAATGGCTCGCGAACGTGTTCGCGCATCTGATGCGCCTGCCGGTGTCATGGTTCGAGAAGCGCCACACCGGCGACGTGATGTCGCGTTTCGGTGCGGTGCAGAAGATCCAGCAGACACTGACCACCAGCTTCATCGAAGCAATGCTCGACGGCGTGCTCGTGATCGTGACGCTTGCGATGATGTTCGTCTACAGCGCCACGTTGAGCTTCATCGCGCTCGGCAGCGTGGCCGCCTACGCGCTACTGCGCTGGGCCTTCTTCCGACCGCTGCGCGACGCGACCGAAGAATCGATCATCTTCGAGGCCAAGCGTGCCAGCCACTTTCTGGAGTCGTTACGCGGCGTGCAGTCGATCAAGCTCTTCAACCGGCAGGAGGATCGTCAGGCGCGCTTCATGAACATCGTGGTCGATGCGATGAACGCCAACATCGCGACCCGCAAGCTCGATCTGATGTTCAGCGTCGGCCACAAGCTGATGTTCGGCATCGAGCGCATTGCAATGGTATGGGTCGGGGCGCTGCTGGTGATGGACCACAGTTTCTCGGTCGGCATGCTGTTCGCTTTCATCGCCTACAAGGAGCAGTTCGCGCAGCGCATAAGCGCGCTGATCGACAAGGTCGTCGAGGTGAAGATGCTCAAGCTGCAGGGCGAGCGCTTGGCGGACATCGTGCTCACCGCGCCCGAGCCGCAGGCCGAATTCGCGCCGCGGGCCCAGGATCTGCGGGTCGGGATCGAGCTGAAGGATGTGCGCTTCGCCTATTCCGAATCCGAGCCCGAAGTCCTGCGCGGCCTGAGCCTGCACATCGAACCCGGCGAGTCGATCGCGATCGTCGGGCCCTCGGGCTGCGGCAAGACGACGCTGCTGAAGGCCATGCTCGGCGTGCAAGCGCCGCAGTCCGGCGATATCCGCATCGGTGGCGTTCCGCTGCGCCAGCTCGGCCTGCGCGCCTGGCGCGACATGATCGGCACGGTGATGCAGGACGACCAGCTCTTTGCCGGCTCGATCAGCGACAACATCAGCTTTTTCGATCCGGGTGCCGATGCGGCGTGGGTCGAGCAGTGCGCACGCGTTGCCGCGGTGTTCGACGACATCGAAGCGATGCCGATGGGCTTTCACACGTTGATCGGTGACATGGGCGGCAGCATCTCGGGCGGTCAGAAGCAGCGCATCCTGTTGGCCCGCGCGCTCTACAAGCGGCCGCAATTCCTGTTCCTCGACGAGGCCACGAGCGCGCTCGACGTCGAGCGCGAGCGCGAAGTGAACCAGGCGATCCGCCAACTCGAGCTGACACGCATCATCGTTGCGCATCGTCCGGAAACCATCGCCTCGGCGAGCCGCGTGATCGTGCTGCACGACGGCAAGGTTTCACAGGACCTGCGCAGCGTTCCGGGCGGCGGCAACAACAGCCACGCGCGTTGAACCACCGCGGCGTTGCACCTCTGCTATTGCGTAGCGCACAGGGCCACGAAGGGGGCCCATGCCGGGCCGTTGGTCTATTCCCGCAACTGCAGTGCACGGATCGTCGGGCGTTTCGTTCCGGCGCGAGGCTGCGCTGCGACCGGCGGGGCGTGCCGCCTAAACTCTGCGCATGAACGTTCTGGGCATCGAATCGTCGTGCGACGAGACCGGCGTGGCGCTGGTCGAGGCAATCGGCGATGCGACGCCACGGTTGCGCGCCCACGCCCTGCATAGCCAGATCGACATGCACCGGGCCTACGGCGGCGTGGTGCCCGAGCTGGCTTCGCGCGACCACATCCGGCGCGTCCTTCCATTGGCAAGCCGGGTCATCGCCGATGCCGGAAGCACGCTGGCCGACGTTGACTTCATCGCCTACACCCGCGGCCCCGGGCTGGCCGGCGCGTTGCTGGTGGGCGCGGGCGTGGCCTGCGCGCTCGCCGCCGCGCTGGAGCGACCGGTGATCGGAATTCACCACCTCGAAGGGCATCTGCTGTCGCCGTTCCTCTCCGCCGACCCGCCCGA
>JANMAW010000160.1:0-7819 GCA_031360005.1 Rhizobacter sp. | reverse complement strand
ACCATGCATTCGAGCGCGACGCGATTCGCCACCGCGCCGGCCTGGATCCCGGCTGGGTGGCCGATCGTGCCGCCGCCGAACTGCAGGATCACGTCGTCGCCGAACAGGTCGAGCAACTGGTGCATCTGGCCCGCGTGGATGCCACCCGACGCGACCGGCATCACCTTGCGCAGGTCGGCCCAGTCCTGGTCGAAGAACAGGCCGCGCGGCAGGTCCTTCACGGTGTAGCTGTCGCGGCAGACGTTGTAGTAGCCCTGCACCGTCATCGGGTCGCCTTCGAGCTTACCGACCGCCGTGCCGGTGTGCAGGTGGTCGACGCCGGCCAGCCGCAGCCACTTCGCGATCACGCGGAAGCTCACGCCGTGGTTCTTCTGCCGCGTGTAGGTGCCGTGGCCGGCGCGGTGCATGTGCACGATCATGTTGTTCTTGCGACCCCAGTTGGCCATGCTCTGGATCGCCGACCAGCCGATCACCAGGTCGACCATGATCACCACCGAGCCCAGCTCCTTCGCGAAATCGGCGCGTTCGTAGATGTCTTCCATCGTCGCGCCGGTCACGTTCAGGTAGCTGCCCTTGACCTCGCCGGTCGCGGCACTCGCCTTGTTGACGGCGTCCATCACGTACAGGAAGCGGTCGCGCCAGTGCATGAAAGGTTGCGAGTTGATGTTCTCGTCGTCCTTCATGAAATCCAGGCCGCCCTTCAGCCCTTCGTAGACGACGCGCCCGTAGTTGCGGCCCGACAGCCCGAGCTTGGGTTTGGTGGTCGCGCCGAGCAGCGGCCGGCCGAACTTGTCGAGCCGCTCGCGCTCGACCACCAGCCCGGTCGGCGGGCCCTTGAAGGTCTTCACGTACGCCACCGGGATGCGGATGTCTTCGAGCCGGGCGGCCTTCAGCGGCTTGAACGAAAACACGTTGCCGATCAGGCTGGCCGTCATGTTGGAGATCGAGCCCTCCTCGAACAGGATCAGGTCATAGGCGACCCAGGCGAAGTACTGGCCGGGCTGGCCGGGCACCGGCTCGACTTTGTAGGCCTTCGCGCGGTAACTGTCGCAGGCGGTCAGCCGGTCGGTCCAGACGACCGTCCAGGTCGCGGTGCTCGACTCGCCGGCCACCGCCGCGGCGGCCTCGATCGCGTCGACGCCTTCCTGCGGCGTGATCCGGAACAGGCACAGCACGTCGGTGTCCTTGGGCTGGTAGTCGGCGTCCCAGTAGCCCATCTGCCGGTACTTCAGGACACCGGCGCTGTAGCGCTTCTTCGCATCGGTGATCACGCCTTGTTCGACGGGTTGGTTCAAGCTGGCCTCCAAGCGGAAATGAGTGGTCGGATAAGCAGACTGTAGAAACCGACGCAGAGAAGGTAAAGTCAATCTTCATTGGGTTTGAAGTCAGCTTTTACTGAACAATGAATGTCACCTTCCGCCAGTTGAGGGTCTTCGCTGAGGTCGTGCGCCATGGCAGCGTGAAGCGCGCGGCCGAGGCGCTGCACCTCACGCCCCCTGCGGTCTCGATGCAGATCAAGGAGGTCGAGTCGCAGGTCGGGCTGCCGCTGTTCGACCGCGTCGGGCGCCAGCTGTCGCTGTCAACCGCGGGCGAATATTTCCTCGTCTACGCACGGCGGCTGCTGGGTACGTTGAAGGAGGCCGACGACGCGATGGCGCGCTTCCGGGGCGTTGAATCGGGCCTGTTGACGATCGGCATCGTCAGCTCGGCCAAGTACTTCCTGCCGCAGTTGCTCGCGCAGTTCCGGGCCGAGCATCCTGCCGTCGAGGTGCGGTTGCGCCTTGGCAACCGCGAGCAGCTGGCGGCGCTGATGCAGGCCAACGAGGTCGACCTGTCGGTGATGGGCCGGGCGCCGAAGGAATGGCCGAGCCGCGCCGAGCCTTTTGCGATGCATCCGCATGTGCTGGTGACGGCGCCGAACCACCCATTTTCGAAGGCCGAGAACGTGCCCGCCGCCGCGCTGGCGCGCGAAGGATTCATCGTGCGCGAGCCGGGCTCGGGAACGCGCGCGGCGCTCGAGGAATTTCTCACCGCGCACCACCTGCAGCCGATGTTCATCATGGAGATCGCGAACGACGAGGCGATCAAGCAGGCCGTGATGGCCGGCCTCGGGGTGAGCCTGGTATCGCTGCACACGATCGGGCTGGAATGGCGCAGCGGGCTGATCGCGGCGCCGCATGTCGAAGGCCTGCCGCTGATGCGGCGCTGGCACCTCGTGAACGCGGCGGCAAAGATGCTGTCGCCGGCGGCCGAGGCCTTCCGCTATTTCATGCTCGACCGCGGCGAGGCCCACCTGGCCGCGATGTTCGGCGGCGAAACCCCACCTGCGGCAGCCGGTTAAGCACCGACGAAGCGCGCCAGCAACTCGCGCAGCACGTGGCGCACATCGGTTGTGCCGGCCGCCGTCGGAACCCAGGTGAGCACCGGCAGTTCGACGTTGTGCGCCAGTCCCATCGGCGCGGCCTCGATCTGCACCGCGCCGGCAGCCGCGGCCCGGAAAGCACGCAGCGCGCGCGGCATGTGCCAGCCGTGCGTCACCAGCACGATGTGCTTGATGCCCGACTGCTTCATCAGCGCGACGCTGCGGCCCGCGTTCTCGCGCGTGTCGCGCGATTTGTCTTCGACCCACTTCAGGGGCAGGCTGAACTCGGTGGCGGCGATCCGCTCGGCGATTCCGGCCTCGGGGTTGGCGTCAGGCTGGTTCCAGCCGACACCGCCGCTGAACGCCAGCGGCAGCGCGGTCTCTCGGCTCAGCCACAGGCCGTATCGCAAGCGCTCCAGCGAGGGGTACCGCAGGTTGCTGGCGCGGTATTCCGGTGCGAACGGCTCGATGCCGCCGCCGAGCACGACGATCGCGGTCGGCGGTGTCGCCTGCGCCTTCAGCGCCTTGATGCGGTCCGCGCTCAACGCGGGCGGCGGGCGCAACACGAACTGCGACAGCAGCTCCGCGGTGCCGGTGCAGGCCGCGAGCCACAGCGATGCAACGCTGGCCAGGATCACCAGCCAGCCCCAGATGCGGCGCGCTGGGATCAGGCGCGCGCCGACGAGCAGCAACAGCAGCAGCGGCACCGGCGGCAGCACCAGCGCGGTCAGCAACGGCTTCCACGATTCGAGTTCGAGAAGGACGATCCAGGTGTTCACAGGCGGGCTCAGGGGGGGTCGACGACCGATGGGCCGGCATTGTGCAGCAGCGTCGCCGGACGCAGCGTGCGGAGCGCCGGGGCATGATGCCGGCATTGGCGACACCGGAGACCCACGTGACCGAAAACACCGAAGCGCTGCGCTCGACGCTGATCCGGAATCTCGAGACGATCGAGAAGACGCGTGAGCAGCGCGAGCCGCTCTATGACACGCTGTGTGCGCGGCTCGGCACCGGCACTGCAGCCACCAAGCTGGGCATCAGCGTCGACATCGTCGCGCCGGGCAAGCGCGGATGCCCCTACCACTTTCACTACGCGCAGGAAGAGGCCTTCGTGGTGCTCGAGGGTCGAGGCAGCTTGCGCGTGGCCGGCGAGATGCTCGATTTGACCGCCGGTGACGTGGTCTTCATCCCGCCCGGTCCGCAGTACCCGCACCAGATCATCAACACCTCGGCCGCGCCGCTGAAGTACCTGTCGATCAGCACCCGGGACAGCCCCGAGGTCGTCGAGTATCCCGACTCGGGCAAGTACGCCACGCGGGCGGCCGGGGCGCTCGCGGATGGTCGCACGCAGATGTTCGGCCGCATCCACCGTGAAGCCGACGATCTCGATTACTGGGACGGCGAACCCTGACACGCGCAACGCGCAAGGGGGCGGTGCGGGCGACGCGCCCCGTGACAGCATCCGCGGCTGGAACCGGGCAGCGGCTTTGGCAGGAGAGCGATGGTGGCGTGGGTCAGGCGAATGGCGTGGGGGGCGGGTGCGGTGCTGCTGCTGTGGGCCATCGCGTGGCTCGCGCTGCCGGCGCTGATCCAGTGGCAGGCGCCAGCGCGGCTGAGCGAGGCGCTGGGGCGCACGGTGACGATCGGCGATGTGCGCTTCGAACCCTGGAGCCTGGCTCTGACGATGCGCGACATCGCGATTGCCGGCGGGCCGGCCGCGAGGGCGCCGCTGCTGCGCGTCAGGCGGATGCGTGCCGATGTGTCGGCCTTGACACTGTTCAGACGCGCGCCGGTGATCGAGTCCCTCGAGATCGATGCGCCGCAGCTGTCGGTGGCCCGCACGGGCGAAGGGCACTACGACGTCGATGACCTGATCGCGCGCTTCACGCCGCGCGCCGATGCACCGGCGTCGGAGCCGGCGCGCTTCGCGCTTTACAACCTGCAGGTGCGCGACGCGCAGCTTCGCTTCGACGACCGGCCGGTGCGCCGGGTTCACCAGGTCGAGGCCCTGCAGCTTGCGCTGCCGTTCGTGTCGAACCTGCCGGCCGAGGTCGAGGTCAAGGTCGAACCGCGCCTGGCATTCAAGCTCAACGGAACCCCGTTCGACAGCGGTGCGCAGGCCACGCCATTCGCGCCGAACAAGACCGGCGCGCTGACGCTGAGGGTGGCCGATCTGGACATTGCGCCCTATCTCGGCTACCTGCCGGCCTCACTGCCGATGCGCTTCCCACGCGGCAGCGTGTCGGCCGACCTGAGCCTGCAGTTCCTGGTGCCACAGCAAGGGCCCGCGACTCTGGCCTTGAAGGGAACGATCGACGCGAAAGAGCTGGCGATGAGCGACCCGGCGGGCCGGCCGGTGCTGGACTGGCGGCACCTGCAGCTCGCGCTGCTCGACGTGCAGCCGCTGGCGCGCAAGCTTGCGTTCGAGACGCTGCGCGTCGACGGCCTGAAAGTGCACGCCTCCCGCGATGCGGCGGGGCGGATCAACCTGCTGTCGCTCGCCGCAGCCAACAGCGCCAGCGAAGCGGCGCACGCAGCCGCGACCGCCGCGCCGCTCGCGTCTCCACCGGCAGACGCGGCGGCATCGGCGGCCGCGAGCGGTACGGTCGCGACCGCCCGCGCTGCGCCAGTCTGGCGGTTCAGCCTCGAATCGCTGGACATCGCCGACGCGCGAGTGCTCTGGAATGACGCCGCGGTGACGCCCGCGGCCGAGATGCAGATCGACGGCCTGAGGCTGGCGGCCAGGCAGCTGCAATGGCCGATCGCCCGGCCGATCGCGGTGTCGCTGAGCGGCGCAGTGCATGCGCGTGGTGCGGTTTCGCCGGCGCTCGCGGAGTTCTCGGTCGACGGGCCGCTGACCGACCGCATCGCGAAGCTGAACGTCAAAATCGCTGGCCTGTCGCTCGGCGCTTTTGCCCCTTACCTCGCCCAGGTGCTGGTGCCGAGTGTCGGCGGGCAACTGGCCGCGCAGGCGCAACTCGACTGGTCAGGCACGACCGACGCGCCGCGGCTGCGGATCGAGATCGACAGCGCGTCGGTCGATTCTTTCACGTTGCGCGAGGCCCTCGGGCGCGGCACGCAGGACGCGATCGCGCTGAAGCGTCTGACGCTCGGCACTGCGCAGATCGACATGCTGTCGCGCAGCGTAGAGCTCGGCAGCATCAGGGTCATGCAACCCTCGGTGGCGCTCCGTCGCGACCCGGACGGGCGGCTGAACCTGCAGCGCTGGTTGCGCGAGTCGCCGCCGTCGGCGCGTGCCTACCCGGCCGATGCCGACGCCTCGGCGCTGGCCCAGCCGACCTGGCGCGTGCGGCTGAAAGATCTGCTGCTCGAAGGCGGACAGATCGAATTCGCCGACGCTCTGGCGAGCCGCGATGCGCTCGCGCCTGCGGAGCCGCTGCGTGTCGCGCTCGCCGACGTGCGCGTCGCGGTGCAGGGCCTCGACTGGCACGGCGTGGGCGGCACGGTGCCGGCGAGCCTGCAGTTCAGTGCGCGCATCGGCGGCCCGCAGCGCGACCGATCGAGCCGCGCCGGCACGATCGACTACACCGGCCGTGTCGGCATCGAGCCGCTGCTGACCTCCGGCAGGCTGCGGGTCGCGCGTCTGCCGGTGCAGGTGTTCGCGCCGTACTTCGCCGATCAGATCCAGCTCCGTCTGCTGCGTGCCGACACCGACTACATCGGCAACGTGTCGGTGCGCCAGCTGCCCTCCGGGCTGGGCCTGCAGGCGGCTGGCGACCTGCGCATTGGCGACGTGCATGTCGCGGGCCTTGCCGATTCCAACGCGCCAAGCGCTTCGCGCGATCCCGATGAGCTGCTCAGCTGGCAGATGCTCGCGCTGAAGGGCGCGAAGCTGACGATGCAGCCGAAGGCCAGGCCGCAGGTCGAAATCGGCGAGGCCGCGCTGAGCGACTTCTATTCGCGCCTGGTCATCACCGAGCAGGGCCGCTTCAATCTGCAGGACTTCGCGGCTGCGCCGGTCGGCGCGACCCCGGCCGCGGTCGCGGCCAGCGCCGTACGCGTTCCATCGGCGGCGAGTGCGCCCGCTTCGACCTCGGCTGACGCGAGTCCGGCGCCGCCGCTCGACCTCAAGCTCGGCGTTACCACGCTGCGCGGTGGCCGCATCGATTTCACCGACCGTTTCGTGCGCCCGAACTACAGCGCCGCGCTGACCGAGTTGAACGGCCAGCTCGGCGCCTTCAGCTCCGGGAGCCGCGAGATGGCCACGCTCGAGTTGCGTGGCCGCGCCGCCGGTACCGCGCGGCTCGAGATCGACGGGCAGCTGAACCCGATGGCCCGGCCGCTCGCGCTCGACATCCGCGCCCGCGCCACCGACCTCGAACTCGCGCCGCTCTCGCCATATGCCGGCAAGTACGCCGGCTACGCGATCGAGCGCGGCAAGCTCAGCATGCAGGTGGCCTACAAGATCGACGCCGACGGCAAGCTCGAAGCGAAGAACCAGATCGTGTTGAATCAGCTGACCTTCGGCGACAAGATCGAATCGAAGGATGCGACGACGC
The DNA here is from genome assembly GCA_031360005.1 of Rhizobacter sp. GTDB lineage: Bacteria > Pseudomonadota > Gammaproteobacteria > Burkholderiales > Burkholderiaceae_C > LMDS01. Next base: position 937 of record JANMAW010000160.1, on the reverse strand, counting down.
TGCCGGTGCTGCTGGCGGTCGCGCTGCTGAAAGACCGCAATGGCGTGATCGACCTCAACCTGCCGGTCAGTGGCAGCATCAGCGATCCGAAGTTCAGCGTCGCCGGCATCATCGTCAAGGTCATCGGCGACCTGCTGGCGAGGGCGATCACCGCACCGTTCGCGTTGCTCTCGGGCGGCGGCAGCGACGACCTGAGCCTGGTCGAGTTCGAGCCCGGCACCGCGTTTCTCGCGCCCGCCGGCGCGAGCGCGATCGACAAGGTTGCGAAGGCGCTGGACGATCGTCCGAACTTGAAGATGACCGTCACCGGCGCCGCCGACCCGGCCTCGGAGCGCGACGCATTCCAGCTTGCCGCGATCGAAGCGCGCCTGCTCGCCGAACGCCGGCGCGAGGCGCTGCGCGTCGGCGGGGCGGGCGCAGCGGCGAGCGCACCGCCGGCCCTTCTGCCCGACGAGCGCAGCCGGCTGTTGAAGCAGCTCTACAAGGACACCGACATCCCGAACAAGCCGCGCAATGCGATCGGTTTCGCGAAGGACATCCCTGCGCCGGAGATGGAAACGCTGCTGAAGTCGCGCATGCTCGTGACCATCGACGCGATGCGCGACCTGGCACTGCAGCGCGGCGTCGCGGTGCGCGATGCGCTCATCGCGAAGGGGCTTGCGAGCGAGCGCCTGTTCCTCGCGGCGCCGAAGCTGCGCACGTCGGACGATGGCGATGCGGCGTGGACGCCGCGCGTCCAGCTCGCGCTGAGCGTCGACTGACCCGGTCGTTCGCGGTCGAGGGCGGCTGGCCATTGGGGTATTCACCGGCCCGGTAGGTAGCCGTGTATCACCTGTGGGCGCAGTGCCGGTGCAAGACTTCATGTCTGGTTCGGTCGCAGGGCCGGACGATGGTCAGCCAACCAGCGGGAGACAAAACATGCGCGTGATTCCGATAA
>JANMAW010000158.1:0-1670 GCA_031360005.1 Rhizobacter sp. | reverse complement strand
GTGATGAGCGAGCTCGGCCGGCCCGGCATCGCGCCGTACACCGCGAGCAAGGGCGCGGTGAAGATGCTGACCAAGGGCATGGCGATCGACCTCGGGCCGCACGGCATCAACGTCAACGGCGTCGGCCCCGGCTACTTCAAGACCGAGCTGAACGCGAAGCTCGCGCAGGACGAAACCTTCAGCGCCTGGCTGATCGGCCGCACGCCGAGCCGGCGCTGGGGCGAAGTGGAAGATCTCGCCGGTGCAGTCGTGTTCCTGGCCAGCGACGCATCGCAATTCGTCAACGGCCACATCCTCTATGTCGATGGCGGCGTCACCGCGACACTTTGAAGGCCCCCGTTGAGCACTCGCCCCACATTTATTCAGACCACGCTGTTCACCGACACCGATGGCCGCGCCCGCTTTCGCGAGCAGCAGCTCGCGCTGACCGAGGGCACGCCGACCTCGATGCTGTCGACGCTGATGCCAAGCGCCGGCTACCAGCTGCGCCACAGCCCGATCGGCTTTCGCAGCAGCTTCCATTGCACGATCACGCCGCAGTGGGTCTTCGTCCTGGGCGGGCAGATGGAGATCGGCCTGCAGGACGGCAGCTCGCGCGTCTTCTCGCCGGGCCAGCACTTCTACTCGGCCGACACGCTGCCCGCAGGCGCGGTCTTCGACGCTGGCGTGCACGGGCACTGGAGCCGCCAGGTCGGTGATGAGCCGCTGGTCACGCTGTTCGTGCGCGGCTGACCGACGCAGGCGCACCCGATGATCAAGAACGTTCACGGCGGCACCGTCGATCTGCTCGGCGAAGCGATCGTCACCGGCCGTTACCCCGTCGGCAGCTCGCTGCCGCCCGAGCCGGTGCTGTGCGACGAGCTCGGCGTCAGCCGCACGGTGGTCCGCGAAGCGGTCAAGTCGCTGATCGCGAAAGGCCTGCTCGTCACCGGGCCGAAGGTCGGCACGCGCGTGTTGGCCGAGGAGCAATGGAACTGGTTCGACCCCGACGTGGTGGCCTGGCAATCGCGTGCCGGGCTGTCGCGTGAGTTCCTGCGCGACCTGCAGGAACTGCGCCGACTCGTCGAGCCGGCGGCAGTGCGGCTTGCAGCCGAGCGCGCGACCGCGCAGGACATTGCCGAGATCGAAGCCGCCTACGCCGGCATGAAGCTGTCGATCGACGAGGGTGGCGACTACGTCAGCAGCGACCTGCGCTTTCACCAGGGGCTGCTGCGCGCCTGCCACAACCGGATGGTCGGCCAGATGAGCAAGGCGCTCGGCGCGCTGCTGCGCACCAGTTTCGAGATCTCGACCGCGCGACCCGACGGGCCTGCGCAATCGCTGCCGCTGCACCGAGCGGTGCTCGACGCGGTGATCGCGCGCTCGCCGCAAAAGGCCGAGCGCGCGATCATCGTGCTGATCGATGGCGCCAACGAAGACATCGAGCAGGTGCTGACGACGCGCCGCAAGCTGCCGTCGCTCGGTGTCCCGGCGCCGCGGCTCAAGGCACGCACGAAAGTCCCGGCGCGTTGAACCTGTGATTCCGATACGTTGCGCGAGGCGCTCATGGTCGCGTCCGCCACTGGTTGCGGTCTGAATGCGCTACCGATTCCGATTCGACCCCGCCGGCGCTGCCGTGTTGAACCAGGCTGACGCAGCCTTGATGTCTTTGACAGCGACACCGGCCAGCA
>JANMAW010000105.1:0-1575 GCA_031360005.1 Rhizobacter sp. | reverse complement strand
TGCGCGAGCTCGAAGAACAGCTCGCGCTGGTGCTCGCGCGCCCGGTCGATATCCACCGAGAAGCCGAACGCCTCGATCTCGAAGAGCGCATCTCCGCGCTTCAGGCCCGCCTGGCGCGCATTCCCTACCTCGACCCGATCGACCTGCGCTTCCGCAGCCGCGTAAAGGTGCCGGTGCCGACCACCAAGGCGGTGATGTTCTGCCTGATGGATGTATCGGGTTCGATGGATGAGGCGCGCAAGGAGTTGTCCAAGCGCTTCTTCATCCTGCTGTACCTGTTCCTGACGCGGCACTACGACAAGATCGACCTCGTCTTCATCCGCCACCACACGCAGGCGCAGGAGGTCGACGAAGAGAACTTCTTCCACGCCCGAGAAACCGGCGGCACCGTGGTGTCGAGCGCGCTGGTGTTGATGGACGAGATCATCAAGGCGCGCTACTCGCCGACCGAGTGGAACATCTACGGTGCGCAGGCCAGCGACGGCGACAACTGGCACCACGACAGTGGCCGCTGCCGCGAGTTGCTGACCGAGAACCTGTTGCCGGTGTGCCGCTACTTCGCTTACGTGCAGGTGGCCGAGGAAGAGCAGAACCTGTGGGAGGAATACACCCGGTTGCAGGAGTCGCACCCGCAGTTCGCGATGCGCAAGGTCAGTTCTGCCGCGCAGATCTACCCGGTGTTCCGCGAACTGTTCAAGAAGGAAGGAGCGACCTCTTGAACAAGGAGACAGCATGAGCGGCTTTCCTGGTGAACGTCGGATCAGCGTTGCGGCGCCGGAACCCTATCCGAACGACCGGCGCAAGGCCGAGCGCGGGCCATTGCAGGCGCCACGGCCGGCCGGCCCACGCCCGAGCTCGCGACTGCCCGATCCGAGCGACTGGTCGTTCGAGCTGATCGAGCAGTACCACGACGCGATCCGCGCCACCGCCTGGCGTTTCGGGCTGGACACGTATCCGAACCAGCTCGAGATCATCACCGCCGAGCAGATGATGGACGCGTACGCCTCGGTCGGCATGCCGGTGAACTACCGCCACTGGAGTTACGGCAAGGAGTTCATCGCCAACGAGAAGAACTACAAGCGCGGCCACATGGGGCTGGCCTACGAGATCGTCATCAACTCCGATCCGTGCATCAGCTACCTGATGGAAGAGAACACCACCGCGATGCAGGCGCTGGTGATCGCGCACGCGGCCTACGGTCACAACAGCTTCTTCAAGGGCAACTACCTGTTCAAGCTGTGGACGGATGCGTCGTCGATCATCGACTACCTCGTCTACTCGAAAAACTACATCGCCGAGTGCGAAGAGCGCCACGGCATGCAGCAGGTCGAGCAGCTGCTCGACAGCTGCCACGCGCTGCAGAACTACGGCGTCGATCGCTATCGCCGCCCGAGCAAGCTGTCGTTCGCCGAAGAGACCGCTCGCCGCAAGGAGCGCCTCGAACATGCGCAGTCGCAGGTCAACGACATCTGGCGCACGCTGCCCAAGAAGGCCGAGAAAGCCGACGGCGGCGCCGAGGCAAAGCGCTTCCCGGCCGAGCTGCAGGAGAACATCCTGTACTTCATCGAGAAGAAC
>JANMAW010000095.1:0-10047 GCA_031360005.1 Rhizobacter sp. | reverse complement strand
CGGGCTTCATCGTGCCGGCACCGACCGAGGTGCCGCACAGGATGATGTCGCCGGGCAGCAGCGTCTTGTCGTGCGAGATCATGCTGACGAGTTGTTCGACCGAAAAGCGCATGTCGCTGATCCGATAGTCCTGGCGAAGCTCGCCGTTGAGCGTCGTTCTGACCGTGAGCGTCGTCGGGTCGAGCCCGATCGCGACGGCCGGACCGAACGGACAGAATGTGTCGAAGCCCTTCGCGCGCACCCACTGCGCGAAGGAGGCATCGCTGCTGATGATATCGGCCACCGTGACATCGTTGGCGCAGGTGTGCCCGAAGACATGGTCGACCCAATGGGTCGTCGTCATGGTCGATTCTCGTTTTGCGGTCGTGGCGCGATGGAGAAGGCGTGGCCGTGTGTCATCGGCGCTCGCGTCATTCGCACGATCAGTGTCGGCGACCCGAGGCCCGTGGCGATGCGTGGGCCGAACGGACCGAAGCCATCCAAGCTTCTGGCCGCGACCATTGCAAAGAATGCCGCGCCCCTGCGCCTGGCGGCGCGGCTCAGATGCCGACCTCTCCCCAGCGCGCATCGGCCCAGTCGAAGCGTGGCATCGCGCGGGCCGGGCAGCCCGCAAGCCGCTGCTGACAGCGCTGCTTGGCGACGAGAATCGCGTCGGCCAGGAACTCGGCGTCATAGGCCCGCAGCAGATGCGACTGCTTCGATTCGAGATACAGACGAACGCGCGTGCGCTCGCAGGGGGTGGTCACCAGCGCGTCGTAGGTGTCACCGTCCCAGTGCCAGCGAAGGCCCAGTTCGTAGAACGCCGCGTTGAAGGCGCCGCGTTCGATTTCGGTGTCGTCTTCACGGCAAGGCCGCGGCAGGGTGTTCAACATGGCAGGTCTCCTGATGGGGTGTCGAATAGGGCTGATCGATGCATCCATGACCACCATGTTAGGAGCTGACACAGATAACGTAAAATTAAACTAAATGATGGTTTGCATTACACATAGGTTATGCACTCGCGAGACGTGTCCCGAGCGGCTTCGGCCTGGAGCGCTGCAGTGAAGCACGCCACGCTGCGCCAGCTGAAGGTCTTCGAGGCCGTCGCGCGGCTGTTGAGCTTTTCGCGAGCGGCGGAGGAGTTGCATCTGACGCAGCCGGCGGTGTCGACGCAGGTCAGGAAACTCGAGGAACATGCCGGCCTGCAGCTGTTCGAGCAGCTGGGCAAGAAGATCTACCTCACGCCCGCCGGCAGCGAGTTGCTGCACCACAGCCGTCTCATCATCCAGCAGTTCGCGGATGCCGAGGCCGCCTTGCCGCAGTTCAAGGGCGTCGCCGGCGGCAAGCTCAACGTCGCGGTGATCAGCGCGGGCGACTACTTCTTCCCGCGCCTGCTCGTCGAGTTCGCGCGACGCCACGAGGGCGTGACGCTGAATTTGTCGGTCCACAACCGCGAAGACCTGCTGGTACACCTGTCCGACAACCTCACCGATCTGGCGGTGATGGTTCGCCCGCCGGTGGGCGCCGACACGCTCAATGAGTCCTTCGCTCCGCACCCTTACGTGATCGTCGCTCCGGCAGAACACCCGCTGGTGCGGGAACGTCGCATTCCGCTGTCTCGCGTGATCCGCGAGCCTTTCATCGTGCGCGAAAAGGGCTCGGACACCTGGCAGTCGATGGCCGAGGGTCTGGGCCGGCATCTCGGAAGGCTCAATATCCTGATGCAGATCAAAAGCACCGAGACGATCAAGCAGGCCGTGATCGCCGGAATGGGGCTGAGCTTCCTGTCCGCGCACACCGTCAGCCCCGAGCTGCGTTCCGGCAGCTTGGCCGTCCTCGATGTGCAAGGCTTCCCGCTGATGCTGAACTGGTACGTCGTGCAGCGCCGCACCAAGCGCCTGCCCCCCGTGGCTCAGGCGTTCAAGCAATACCTGCTGCAAGACGGGGCGCAACTGATCGACGAAATCGTGCCGGTGCCGCTGCGCCGGCCGGCACGCTGACTCCCTGCCTGCCTACCCGCCCATCAGCGCGCGCACATGCGCTGCAGTCCCGGTGGCAAGCCCTTCGAGGCTGTAGCCACCTTCGAGGATCGAGACCACGCGCCCGCGTGCCGACGCGTCGGCCACCGACAGCAACTCGCGGGTGATCCAGTGATAGTCGTCGTCGGTAAAGCGCAGGCCGCCGAGCGGATCCTTGTGATGGGCATCGAAGCCGGCTGAAACGATCAGCAGATCGGGGGCAAAACGGCGCAGCGCGGGGAGCAGTTCGGCCGCCATGCGGGAACGAAACGTCGCCGAGTCGCATCCCGGTGCGAGCGGAATGTTGACGATGTTGTTCGCAACGCCGGTTTCGTGCCGCGCACCCGTTCCGGGATAGAACGGTGATTGGTGGCACGAGCCGTAGAACAGGTCCGGATCGTCGAAGAAGGTGCTCTGGGTTCCGTTGCCGTGATGCACGTCGAAGTCGACGACCGCGACGCGCTTCAACCCGTGCACGTCACGCGCATGCAGCGCCGCCACCGCAGCCTGATTGAAGACGCAGAAACCCATCGCGCGGTCGGCCTCCGCGTGGTGTCCGCAGGGTCGCGTCGCGCAAAAGGCATTGTCGGCCTCCATGCCGACGACGGCATCGACGCCGGCACAGGCGGCGCCGACGCAGCGCATCGCCGCTTCCAGCGTGCCCGGCGACATGATCGTGTCGCCCGCATCGAGCGCGCATAGCCCTTCCTCTGGAGACAGTTCCTCGACGGTCTCGACGTACTCCGGCGTGTGCACCCTGAGCAGCTGCTCGTTCGTCCCCAGCGGCGCATCGCGCCAGCGCAGATCGGCGAACTCAGCTGCCTTCAGCGCCTCGAGCACCGCCAGCAGCCGTTCCGGCGACTCCGGGTGGTGCGGCCCCGGACGATGCTCGAGACATGCGGAATGGGTGTAGATCAGTGTCGTCATGCGGTTTTCGCTCCGTCGGCCAAATCATAGCGAGGGGCAGGTCGGCCGGGATGAACACCGACAGGCTGCCGAGCGGGTCGAACACCCGCAGCGGCAGGATGAACGCGAAGAGCAAGCTGTGGTCCATGAATTCATGGCCCCGCGACGCGAACACGCCGAGGCCAAGTCAAGCGGGCGCACTTTGACGCACGCCGGCGCCTCACGATGCGACGCCGGAGGCGCAGCCGTCGTCACGCTTCAGCGGCATCACGTCGAGCATGCCGCGCCACAGCGCGAGCCAGGTCGCCCAGTCGTGACCGCCATCGGTCGTGAAGACGCGGTTCGGCGGCAACGCGGCGGCGAGCAGCTTGTCGCTGAAGATGAAGCGATCGGAGCGGCCATAGCCGAGGTACAGCTCGGGTCGGAGCGCCGGCCCAGCCGCGCCCGACGGCGGCGCGACGCCGGACGGCTGCAGCCAGCGCCACATCTGAGTATCGATGTCGTCCGGGTCGAGCCGCCCGGTCGGCGCGCGCCACTGGCGCAGGCCGCCTTGCGCATTGATCTCCTCGCTCAGGCTGCGCTTGCCGAGGTAGGGCCCGAGCGCGACGACGCCGGTGATGCCGTGCGGCTGCGCTTCGGTGTGGATCAGCGCGCCGAAGGCACCGATCGAAATGCCCACCAGCCAGATCTGCGCGTAGCCCTGCGCGCGCGCCGGGGCGACGATGTCGGCCTGGAGCCGGTCGATGATGCTCCTGTCGCTGTAGTAGCCAAGGTGCGCATCGACCAGCACGATGTCGGCGGCGAGTCGCCGCTCACGCACCGCGTCGACGAAGCCCTCGCGCACGAACTCCTGCGGCCGCGCGTACGAGCCGGGCAGCATCACGAGCAAGGTGTCGGGCCGCGTGGCGCAGCGCGCCGGCTCGGCGATCGACACCATCGGCACCGGCACCGGGCGCCACAGACCACAGCCGGTCAGCGCGAGAACCAGGGCGACGGTGACGAAGTGGCGCATCGATGAGTCCATTAGGCGAACGTGATGACGGTCTGATCGATGCGCCCCGAGCGCCGAATCGGCAGCCGCCACAGGGCTGCGGATCACGCAACCGGCACTGAACTGCTTGCCGCTCGCGGCAACGGTGCCGCATCCGCCGGCATCGCGTGCACCACCCGCTGCGGGAACGGGATCTCGATGCCCTCGGCGTTCAGCAGGTCGAGCACCGCGAGGTTGACTTCGGAGCGAACGTTGCCCTGACCGTTCTCGGGGTCGTCGACCCAGAAGGCGATGTTCAGGTTGATGCCGTCGGCCGCGAAGCCGGCGAGCTGCACCACCGGGCCCGGGTCGGCGAGCACGCGCGGCACGCCGCGCACCGCGGCTTCGAGCCTGGGTTGCAGCGCCCGCACGTCGGTGCCGTAGGCGACCTGCACCAGCGTGTTGATCGAAACCTTCGGGTCGGCGAGCGACGAGTTCTCGACGCGCTGCGTGATCAGCATCTCGTTCGGCACGATCGATTCGCGCCCGTCGAGCGCGCGGACCACGGTGTAGCGGGTGCGGATGTCGGTGATGCGACCCTCGAAGCCGTCGACCTTGACCGTGTCGCCGATGCGCAGCGACCGCTCGGCCAGCACCACGAAGCCGCTGATGTAGTTGGCGGCAATCTTCTGCAGGCCGAAACCCAGGCCCACGCCGACCGCGCCGCCGAGCACCGACAGCGCGGTCAGGTCGATGCCGACCGCCGACAGCGCCAGCAGCAAGCCGACGAACAACAGCAGCGCACGCACCAGATTCGCCGCCATCTTGCGCAGCGACAGTGTGTTGCCGGTGCCGCGCAGCAGCCTCCTCTCGATCGCGGCGGAGATCCACAACGCGATCACCAGCACCAGGCCCGCGGTGAGCGTGCCCTCGACCACATTGCGCAGCGAGACGCGGGTCACGCCGACCTTCCAGTACAGCTCGTCCATCGCGTCCATCACGACCGGCAACACGCCGGTGACCCACAGCACGACCGCGATCCAGGCCAGCCACGAGATGCTGCGCTCGAGGATGCGAACCCAGCGCGCTGCCGGAAAGGCAACGCCGAGCACGCGCACGCTCAGGCGGATCACCACCAGCGAAATCAGCATCGGCAGCGCGAGCTTGAACACCGCCGGCTTCGCGAAGCCGGCCAGCATCAGCCGGGCGGTGAACGCCAGCGCCAGCGCCAGCACCGGGAACAGCACGCCGTCGAAGATGCGGCGGCCGAACCAGATCGAGCCGGCAGGCGCCTCGCGGCCGCGCAGCAGCCGCACGGCGCCCCAGGCCAGCAACAGGCAGCCGCCGAGCACGGCAAGTTCGGCCAGCGCACCGGCCTGCGTCAGCGAGGCCAGCAGGTCATTCAGTTCATCGGCATTCAACGGCTGGCTCATGGGGCAATTTCGACGCGGGCGCTGACGCGCCGCGCAACAGTTGGAGGCTGCGCATTCTGGCGCACCGATCGGTCATCGCGCCGGCGCTCCCGGATCGCGGGTCCGGGACGCCGGGCTGGCCTAACTGCCGAACGCGAACTAATATTTCCGCATGCCGGCCGTCGAACCCGACGGCTTGGCAGTCCATCAACCAAGGAGCCACCATGCTCGGCAACGCCCTTGTCACCACGATGCTGCCCGTCATTGACATGGCGCGCGCCCGCGATTTCTACGAACGCAAGCTGGGCCTGACGCCGGCGGGGTTGAAGCCCGACGGCAAGTTCGTGTACTCGGTCGGCGGCAGCCTTCTGGCACTGTTCCCGAAGCCCGAAGGCACGAAGGCCGATCACACCGCGGTCAGCTTCCAGGTGCCCGACATCGCGCAGAGCATCGCCGTGCTCAAGGGCAACGGCGTGGCCTTCGAAGACTACGACTTTCCGGGGCTGAAGACGGTCGATCACGTCTGCGTGCTGGGCGCCGAGAAGGCCGCATGGTTCAAGGACACCGAGGGCAACTACCTGTGCATCCATGAGGACCTGCCGGCCCGTTGAGTCGGCGGCACGCGGGGCGGTCGTGGGCGCGGCGCCCCCGGTGCTCAGACACCCGCCAGCACCCGCAGGTGCGCGCCCACGCTGCGCGCCAGCGCGCTGAGGTTGTAGCCGCCCTCCAGGCACGACACGATGCGGCCGCCGGCATGCCGTTCGGCGACGCCCTTGATGCGCTGCGTGATCCATGCGTAGTCGGCCTCGACCAGCCCGAGTTGGCCGAGATCGTCTTCGCGGTGCGCGTCGAAGCCGGCCGAGATGAAGATCATCTGCGGCTTGAATGCTTCGAGCCGCGGCATCCAGTTCTGCTCGATCAGCTCGCGCACTTCGGCCCCGCGGGTGTAGGCGGGCACGGGCACATTGATCATGTTGGTGCCCATGGGCACGCCGCCGCTGAACGGATAGAGCTGGTCCTGGAAGATGCTGACCATCAGCACGCGTTCGTCGCCGGCGATGATGTCTTCGGTGCCATTGCCGTGGTGCACGTCGAAATCGACGATCGCGACGCGCTGCAGGCCACGTACGTCGAGGGCGTGGCGCGCCGCGATCGCAACATTGTTGAGAAAGCAGAACCCCATCGACGCGTCGCGCGTCGCGTGGTGGCCCGGCGGGCGCACCGAACAGAAGGCGTTGGCGGCGCGGCCGTCGATCACCGCGTCGGTGGCGGCGACCGCCGCGCCGGCGGCGCGCTGCACCGCGGGCCAAGTGCCAGCGTTGGCAACGGTGTCGGGGTCGAGCGAGCGCGGCACGCCGTCGGCCTGCACGCGCTCGAGCATCTCGCACAACTCGGCCACGTAGCGGCTGCTGTGGGCATGCGCCACGTCGCGCAAGTCGACCGCCGGCGCCTCATGGCGCTCGATCGCCACACCGAGACCGGTGGCGAGCAGGTAGTCGTCGATCGCGTCGAGCCGTTGCGGGCATTCCGGATGGCCCTCGCCCATGTCGTGGCCGCGACAATCCGGGTGGCTGTAGAACGCTGTTGGCATCTGGCTGGACCTCGCCTGTGGACTTTTCGGGTAAGGTGGCTGCATGGACAAACGCGCAGACCCACCGCTGGCAGCACAACTCATTCAGCTGATCGACCAGATCGGCACGATTATCGTCGGCAAGCGCGCGCAGATCGAAGACTGCGTCGCCTGCATGCTGGCCGGCGGGCACCTGCTGATCGAAGACGTCCCCGGTGTCGGCAAGACCACCCTCGCGCATGCGCTCTCGGTCTCGCTGGGCTTGCGCTTCTCGCGCACCCAGTTCACCGCCGACCTGATGCCTTCGGATCTGATCGGTGTCAGTGTCTACGAACGCAGCAAGGAGAGCTTTGTCTTTCATCAAGGCCCGGTGTTCGCGCAAGTCCTGCTGGCCGACGAGATCAACCGCGCGGGGCCGAAGACGCAGAGCGCGCTGCTCGAGGCGATGGAGGAACACCAGGTCACCGTCGAAGGCGAAACACGCGCGCTGCCCGAGCCCTTCTTCGTGATCGCGACGCAGAACCCGAGCGACCAGCTCGGCACCTACCCGCTGCCCGAATCGCAGCTCGACCGCTTCCTGATGTGCATCACGCTCGGCTACCCCGACCAGGCGAGCGAGCGAGCGCTGCTCGCCGGGCAGGATCGGCGTGCCGCCATCCATGGGCTGCGCGCGGTGATGTCGCCGCTGCAACTGATCGCGGCGCAGCAGGCGGTGCAGGCGGTCCATGTCTCGGGCGCGCTGCTCGACTACCTGCAGGCCCTGATCGCGGCGACGCGCTCGGGACGCTGGTTCGTCGAGGGCCTGAGCCCGCGCGCCGGCATCGGCGTGCTGCGCGCAGCGCGGGCGCGTGCGCTGCTCGGCCAGCGCGACTATGTGGCGCCCGACGACGTGCAATACGTGCTGCCGCAAACCATCGCGCACCGCCTGGTGCCGGTGGCCGGTGCCGGAAGAGGGCGCGTCGAGCAGGTGCGCGCGATGGTCGAGGCGATCGCGCTGCCCTAGCCTGCCGCCATGCCCGACGCCGCCACGACGCGCCAGCCCTGGCCCCAACCGGCGGCGTTCGCGCGCGCGCGCTTCCGGGCCTGGGCGCAATCGCGCCAGCCGCGCACCGACACGCTGCTGCTGACGCAACGCAACGTCTACATCCTGCCGACGCGCGCCGGCTGGATGTTCGCGCTGACGCTCGTCGTGCTGCTGCTCGCATCGGTCAACTACCAGCTGAATCTGGGCTATGTGCTGACCTTTCTGCTCGCCGGCAGCGGCGTCGTCTCGATGCACCTGACGCACGCGACGCTGCGCGGCCTGACGCTGCACCTGAAACCCGTCGCGCCGGTATTCGCGGGCGAGCCGGCGGTGCTCGACGTGGTGCTCACCAGCCCGGGCGCGGCGCGCTTCGGCATCGGTTTGAAGGTGTCGGGGGCCGCCGACGCGACGCTGACCTGGATCGACGTGCCGGCCCTCGGCCAGGCCCATGCGCAGGTGAGCTTCGTGCCGCCCGCGCGCGGGCGCGTCGAGGCGCCGACGCTCGGCATCGAGACGCGGTTCCCGCTCGGCTTGTTCCGCACCTGGACGGTCTGGCGCCCCGCCGCGCAGTTGCTGGTCTACCCGCAGCCCGAGCGGCCCGCCGCAGCGCTGCCGGCGGCACGCACGGTGTCGGGTGGCGTGAACCGGTCGCACCTTGCCGACGGCGGCGATGTCGAAGGTGTGCGCGCCTACCGGCGCGGCGACCCGCTGAAACTGATCGCGTGGAAGAAGGCCGCGAAGGCGCTCGAGACCGGCGGTGATCTGGTGAGCCGCGACACCAACGCCTCGGCGCGCCGGGAACTGTGGCTGGACTGGCAGGCCTGCGGCGCTCTCGCCCCCGAGCAGCGCTTGTCGCGACTGACCGCGTGGACGCTCGCCGCGCATCGCGCCGGCGCCGACTACGGGCTGCGCCTGCCCGGCCTCGAGCTGGCACCGGTCGACGGCGATGCGCAGCGCCGCCGCTGCCTGGAGGCGCTCGCGCTGTGGCGCTGACCCCGCCCCAAGGGCCGCCGGGCGGCCACTTCATTGCCCAGGCTCCCCGGCTGTTGCGGTGGCGGCCGTGGCGGCACCTGCCGCGCGACACGCGCGACACCCTGTTCCTGCTTTTCGTCATTGCATGGACGGTGCTGCCGCACCTGTCGCACCTGCCGCTGTGGTGTTCACTGCTGACCGCCACGGTGCTGCTGTGGCGCGCCCGCGTCGCCCTCGTGAACGCGCTGTTGCCAAGCCGCTGGGTGCTGGTGGCCGTGCTCGCGCTCGCCGCCGGGCTGACGCTGTGGTCGCACAAGACGCTGCTCGGCAAGGAGGCCGGCGTGACGATGGTGGTCGTGCTGATGGCGCTGAAGACGCTCGAATTGCGCGCGCGTCGCGATGCCTTCGTGGTGTTCTTCCTCGGCTTCTTCCTGATCCTGACGCACTTTCTGTATTCGCAATCGCTGCCCGTGGCGGCGGCGATGCTGGTCTCGGTGTGGGGCCTGCTGACCGCGCTGGTGCTGGCGCACATGCCGGTCGGCCAGCCGAGCCTGCGCCAGGCCAGCAGGCTGGCGGCGCGCACCGCGCTGCTCGGCGCACCGATCATGGCGTTGATGTTCGTGCTGTTCCCGCGCGTCGGGCCGCTGTGGGGCGTGCCGCAGGACGGCGCGTCGAAGACCGGCCTGTCGAACAGCATGCGCATGGGGTCGGTGGCCGAGCTCGCGCTGGACGACAGCATCGCGCTGCGCGTGCGCTTCGACGGGCCGCCGCCCGCGCCGCAGGCGATGTACTTTCGCGGGCCGGTGCTGTCGCGTTTCGATGGCGTCGAATGGCGGCCATTGCAGGCGTCGTTCGGCGCCCCGCCCGAGCTTCGCAGCGACCTGCGCACGAACGGGCCGGCATTGCACTACCAGATGACCCTGGAGCCGGTGCGTCTGTCGATCCTGCCGCTGCTCGAAGCCACCGCCGAAGCGCCGAAGATCGACGGCTACCGAACCATCGGACTGCCCGGCCTGCAATGGCGCACCGAGCGGCCGCTGTTCGACCGCGTGCGCTTCGATGCGGTGGCCTTCGTCGACTTTCGCCACGGACCGCAGAAGCGCGAGCCGGGTCTGCAGGACGAGCTCGAGCTGCCTCCCGGCTTCAACCCACGAACGCTCGAATGGGCCGCGGCGCTGCGGCGCGACCCGCGCTAC
>JANMAW010000641.1:0-4992 GCA_031360005.1 Rhizobacter sp. | reverse complement strand
TGCGGCGAGCACCGCGTCGCGATTCGACGTACCGTGGGCGCGCGCATAACTTTCGGTGTACAGCTCGACCCGGTCGGCACGCGTTTCACGCACCGCACGCATCGCGTGCGGCAGCGGGTCCATGAACAGGCTCACACGCACACCCAGAGCGCGGGCCTCATCGATCAACGGCCCGAGGCGCTGCGCATCCTGCGGGAACTGCCAGCCGTGGTCGGAGGTGGACTGCTCGACGCTGTCGGGCACGAAGGTGCACTGGTGCGGCGGCGTGCCCTTGCCCGCGAGCTCCCTGACGAAATCCATCAGGTTGTGGAACGGGTTGCCTTCGATGTTGTATTCGGCCTGGGGCCATTGCGTCATCAGTTCGGCGAGCTCGTGCACGTCACGCGCGCGGATGTGGCGTTCGTCCGGCCGGGGATGCACCGTGATGCCGTTCGCGCCGGCTTCGAGCGCGAGCGTGGCAGCGCGCAGCACGCTCGGGATGCCCAAGCTGCGCGTGTTGCGCAGCAGCGCGACCTTGTTGAGGTTGACCGACAGCGCGGTCGCGCCGCGCCGCGCATCGAGGCCGGCCGTGACAAGCGGATTCATCAGCGCGGATTCTCGGTCATCGCGGCGCCGAGCGGCTGAAGGCTCTGCACCTCTGCCATCACCTGTCGCGTGCGCAGCACGACGGCGCCGAGCTGGTGCTGGATCATCCCGCGCAAAAGCACTTTCAGCGCCGGCAACTCGCGCCGGCAGGCCTGTCGAAGCGCCGGCAGGCTGCCGTGCTTGAGCGCCGCCTGCAGACCGATCAACGCAGCGCCGGCAAGCTCGTCGCCGCCGCGCGGGGTGCCGACACCGGCATCCGGCAGCAGCCCGTAACGCCCTTCGGCACTCACCGGCTGCTGTGTCAGCGTGACCAGGCTCAGGTCGGGCAGCAGCCCGGTCTGTTGCAGCAGCGTCAGCTCGAACGCCCGCAGCGCCGCCTGCACCTGGGTCTCGTCGCTCGCCACCAGCTCGGGGAGCGTCAGCGCATAGGCATCGAACAGTGCGGCGTGCGGGTCGTGCCGGGCAAGAAGCTTCATCAGCAGTTCGTTGAGGTAGAAGCCGCTGAACAGCGCCGCACCGGTGAGCATTGCCGCACCCCCGGCCCACTCGGCGCCGCGCAGATTCTGCACTTCGGCGGCGCCCGTGCCGCTGGCCGCCGTGCGCCCGAGCGAGACGTTCAGGCGCTGGAACGGCAGCAACACGCCGCGCAGTTGCGAATACGGCCGCTTCGCGCCCTTCGCGGCCACCGCGAGGCGGCCCTGTTCACGCGTGAAAAGGTCGAGGATCACACTGGATTCGCTCCAGTCGTAGCGATGCAACACATAGGCCGCGAGCGGCGCGACGTAGCGGGGCGCACGCGGGCTTCGTGCAGGCATTGCGGCCTCAGGACTGCGCCGGGCCGCGGTGGGCCGCGAAGAGGCTCACTTCGTGGCCCATGGCGGTCCGAGCGCCCCTCGCGGACCGGCGCCGAAGGCGCCCGGGGGTCATCATTTCACTCGTAGCCGTACGAACGCAGGTGCGCTTCGTCGTCGGCCCAGCCCGAGCGCACCTTCACCCACAGCTCGATGAACACCTTCGCGCCCATCAGTTTCTCGAGTTCCTGGCGCGCCTCGGAGCCGATGCGCTTCAGGCGCTCGCCACCATTGCCGATCACCATGCCCTTGTGCGCGTCGCGTTCGACGACGATGCTGGCCGAAATGCGGCGCAGATTGCCCTCTTCCTCGAACTTGTCGATCACGACGGTCGAGGTGTAGGGCAGCTCGTCACCGGTCAGGCGGAACAGCTTTTCGCGGATGATCTCGCTGGCGAGGAACTTCTCGCTGCGATCGGTCAGCGCGTCCTCTGCATAGAACCACGGTTGCTCGGGCAGGTAGGGCCTGACGATGCCCAGCAGACGCTGCACATCGGCGTCTTTCTTCGCCGACAGCGGAACGAACTCGGCGAACGCGTGGCGCTCCTGCATGCCCTTCAGCCAGGGTGCAAGGTCGGCGCGGCGCAGCACGGCGTCGAGCTTGTTGGCGATCAGAATGACCGGCTTGCTGAACACGCCCGAGGGCATCAGCGCCAGCACCTTCGCGTCGTCAAGGCCGAAACGGCCGGCCTCGACCACGAACAACACCATGTCGACATCACCCAGCACGCTGTGGACGGTGCGATTCAACGTGCGATTGAGCGCGGCGCTGTGCTTGGTCTGGAATCCGGGGGTGTCGACGAACACGAACTGCGCGTCGCCGACGGTGCGGATACCGGTGATGCGGTGCCGCGTCGTCTGCGCCTTCGCCGACGTGATGCTGACCTTTTGCCCGACCAGCGCGTTCAGCAGCGTGGACTTGCCGACGTTCGGCCGGCCGACGATCGCCACGAGACCGCAGCGCTGCGCGGCCGGAGTTGCGGCAGCGGGATCGACTTCGGGCATCATGGCGGGCCAGGGGGTGTCGTGCGTGCCGAAGGGTGCTACGCGGCCGTGGCGGCCCGGCGAATGCAGTGAGACCGGGGCGGTTTCATCCTAGGACTGCAGCGGGCCACCCGGCTGGTCACTCACTTTAAGCGCGTCGAGCATACGGCGTGCAGCTTCCTGCTCGGCCACCCGGCGCGAGCGGCCGACACCTCCCTCGACCATGTTCAGCGCCGGCACCCTGCACTCGACCTCGAAGGTCTGTGCATGCGCCTGCCCCCGGGTCGCACTGATGCTGTAGGCAGGAACCGGGAGGCGGCGCGCCTGCAGCCATTCCTGCAGTTCGGTCTTCGCATCCTTGGACCAGCTCGCCACATCAGTGGTGGCGATGATCTCGCCGAACAGGCCCGTCACCGCCGTGCGCGCCGCGTCGTAGCCGCCGTCGAGGTAGGTCGCGCCGATCAGCGCTTCGAGCGCGTCGGCGAGTATCGAGGCACGCTGCGCACCACCGCCGCGAGCTTCGCCTTCGCCCAGGCGCAGCACCTCGGGCATTCCGAGTTGAAGCGCCACGCGATGCAGGCTTTCCTCGCGCACCAGGTGCGCGCGGACGCGAGTCAGGTCGCCTTCGTCGGAACCGGCGAAACGCTCGAACAACAGATCCGAAATCACCAGGCTCAGCACCACATCGCCGAGGAATTCGAGCCGCTCGTTGTGGTCGGCACCGAAGCTGCGATGCGTCAGCGCGCGTGTCAGCAGGCCGGCGTCGCCGAATCGATGGCCGATGCGGTGCTGCAATGCGTCCAGAAGTAGTTCCATGGTCGGTTCCCAACGCGACGGGAGACTCCGGCTTACCTGGAGCGCCCTTCGTATTTGATCAGCAGGTAGACCGGCTTCATCAATTCGATTTCCTTGTCGTAGGCGAAGCTGATCACCACCCTGTCGTTCTCCTTGGTGATGTTCAGGTCCTTGGCAGAGATCGACTGGATCGAATACTCGATGTCCTTGGTCCTGTCGAAGGCAGCGCGGATCTCGGGCACTGTCGTCCCGCCCTCCAGCGCGATTTTGTTCACCGCCTTCTGGATCGTGAAAAACTCATTCATGGTCGGCAGCACACGCATCGTCACGAGGGCCACGAAACCGATCACGATGGCCCAGAGCATCAGGCCGAAAAGGGTGATGCCGCGCTGCTTCACCCGCGCCGGGCGGCGCGCCGATCGAAGCTCAACCCTCATGCTGGAATGCTCCCGTTGCCGCGCATGCACTGGTCGTCACTGGAACCTGCCGATGCGCTTCAAGTTGCCGAAATTCATCCATACCAGGATGGCCTTGCCGACGATGTTCTCGTCGGGAACGAAACCCCAGAAGCGCGAGTCCTGCGAGTTGTCGCGGTTGTCGCCCATCGTGAAGTAGTTCCCGGTCGGCACCTTGCAAGTCACGCCTTCGGCACTGTAGCGGCAGTTCTCGCGGAACGGGAACGTGATCTTGTCTTCCGGGCCGTAGAAAGGCTGACTGCCCGGGTTGAGCAGGATGCGGTGTTCCGTGTCGCCCAGCTTTTCCGTGTACTCGGGGAAGTACAGGCGCATATCCTCGTCGTAAAAGCCCGGCGGAGGCGTCTGCTGCAGCGGTGCGGGCACGCCATTGACATAGAGCTGCTGGTTGCGGAACGAGATCTCGTCGCCCGGGATGCCGATCACGCGCTTGATGTAGTCGATGCTCGTGTCCTTCGGATAGCGGAACACCATCACGTCGCCGCGCTGCGGGTCGTGGTTGGCGATGATCTTCCTGTTGATCACCGGCAGGCGCACGCCATAGTGGTACTTGTTCACCAAGATGAGGTCACCCACCAGCAGCGTCGGGATCATCGAGCCGCTGGGGATCTTGAACGGCTCGAACAGGAACGATCGCAGCAGAAACACGACCAGGATCACCGGGAACAGACCCGCCGTCCAGTCGAGCCACCACGGCTGCATCAGCAGCGACTCGCGCGCCTCGGCGACATTGTCGTCGACCTTCGTGATGCCCTTTTGCGCGAGCCGCTCGCGGCGTTGCGCATCTTGCTGTTGAAGTGTCGTCACTGCGGCGGCGCGGCGAGGCGCGAAATGGAAACGCTCGGCGAGCCAGTAGGCGAACGTCACAACAGTGAGGATGAACAGCAGCAGCGCGAAATTTCCCGTCCACTTGCCGAAATACCAGCCACCTAGAAATACTGCGAGCAGGCCATAGAGCAAACCGGTCAGAGCACCCATCAGTCGTCCACTTGGAGGATGGCCAGAAACGCTTCCTGGGGCACTTCGACGGAGCCGATCTGCTTCATGCGTTTCTTGCCGGCCTTTTGTTTTTCGAGGAGCTTGCGCTTGCGACTGATATCGCCGCCGTAGCACTTCGCGATCACGTTCTTGCGCAGCGCTTTGATTGTCTCACGCGCGATGATGTTGGCTCCGATCGCGGCCTGGATCGCGACGTCGTACTGCTGGCGCGAAATCAGCTCCCGCATCTTCGCCACCACGGCCCGGCTGCGGTACTGGCTCTGGCTGCGGTGCACGATGATCGACAGCGCGTCGACCCGGTCGCCG
>JANMAW010000631.1:0-1818 GCA_031360005.1 Rhizobacter sp. | reverse complement strand
TCGAGTTCCCGACACGCCGTGCCACGCTCGTGGCGCTCGACGACGTGTCGTTCGACATCGCTCCCGGCGAGATCCTCGGCGTGGTCGGCGAATCCGGCGCCGGCAAGTCGCTGACGGGTGCCGCCATCATCGGCTTGCTCGACCCGCCGGGCCGCGTGGCGGCGGGTGAGATCCGCTTCGACGGCCGCCGCATCGACAACCTGCCTTACGATGAAATGCGCAAGGTGCGCGGCCGCCACATCGGCGCGATTTTCCAGGACCCGTTGACCTCGTTGAACCCGCTCTACACAGTCGGGCGCCAACTGATCGAGACCAGCCAGACGCACCTCCCGGTGAACGCCGCCGAGGCACGCCAGCGGGCCATCAAGCTGCTGCAGGAGACCGGCATCCCGGCGGCCGAAGCGCGCATCGACCAGTATCCGCACCAGTTCTCAGGCGGCATGCGCCAACGCGTCGTCATTGCCTTGGCCCTGGCGGCCGAGCCCCGGCTCATCGTCGCCGACGAGCCGACCACCGCGCTCGATGTGTCGATCCAGGCGCAGATCATTTCGCTGCTCAAGCGCCTGTGCAAGGAGCATGGTGCGGCCGTCATGCTGGTCACGCACGACATGGGCGTGATCGCCGAAACCTGCGACCGCGTGGCGGTCATGTACGCCGGACGCATCGTCGAAATCGGCCCGGTGCACGACGTGATCCATTCGCCGGCCCACCCGTACACGGTGGGGTTGATGGGCTCGATCCCGGCAATGGACGAAGACCGCGAGCGGCTGCTGCAGATCGACGGGGCCATGCCGCGGCTGAATGCCATCCCGAGCGGCTGTGCGTTCAACCCGCGTTGCCCGAAGGTGTTCGACCGCTGCCGCACCGAGCGGCCCGATCTGCTGAGCGCCGGCGCCACGCGCGCCGCCTGCTGGTTGCATGCGCCGTTTGTGGGGGCTGCGGCATGAGCGGCGTGCCCCCTCAGCCGCTCGTCGAGGTCAAGGGCCTCGCCAAGACCTTCGACGTGTCTGCCCCGTGGTTGAACCGCGTGGTCGAACGCAAGCCGCGCCAGTTCGTGCACGCCGTCGACGGCGTGAGTTTCTCGATCGAGCGCGGCAAGACGCTCGCGCTGGTGGGCGAGTCGGGCTGCGGCAAGAGCACGGTCGCGCGCCTGCTGGTCGGCCTGTATGCGCCCACGCAGGGGAGCGTCCACTTCGACGGCGTCGACACCGCGCAGACCTTCAAGTCGAATGCAGCGCAGGCCTTGCGCCGGCGCATGCAGATGATTTTCCAGGACCCGTACGCGAGCCTGAACCCGCGCTGGAAGGTGGCCGACATCGTCGGTGAGCCGCTGCGCGAGCATGGTCTGGCGGGCGGCGACAAGGCGACTGCGGCGAGCAACGAGGCGTTGCGCGCCAAGGTCGCCGAACTGCTGCTTTCAGTGGGCTTGGCCGCAGCCGATGTCGAGAAATTCCCGCACCAGTTTTCGGGCGGCCAGCGCCAGCGCATCTCGATCGCGCGCGCGCTCGCGACCGAGCCCGAGTTCCTGGTCTGCGACGAGCCGACCTCGGCGCTCGACGTCTCGGTGCAGGCCCAGGTGCTCAACATCATGAAGGCGCTGCAGCGTCAGCGCGGCCTGACCTACCTGTTCATCTCGCACAACCTGGCGGTGGTGCGCCACGTGGCCGATCGGGTCGGCGTGATGTACCTCGGCCGCATCGTCGAGCTGGCCGACAAGCGCACGCTGTTCGCCGCGCCGCGGCACCCGTACACGCAGGCGCTGCTCTCGGCCATTCCGGTGCCCGAGCCGAGCGGCGAGCGCCAGCGCATCCTGCTCGC
>JANMAW010000524.1:0-2236 GCA_031360005.1 Rhizobacter sp. | reverse complement strand
GGCCGATCCTGATGACGACGCTGGCGATGATCTTCGGCATGGTGCCGCTCGCGTTCGCGCTCTCCGAAGGCTCGGAGCAGCGCGCGCCGATGGGCCAGGCGGTGATCGGCGGGGTCATCACCTCGTCGCTGCTGACCCTGGTGGTCGTGCCGGTGATCTACTGCTACCTCGACGACCTGGCGGCCTGGGCGAAGCGGCGCCTCGCTGCGCAACCGGGGCGCCCGGGCGGTGCCGGTGCGGTCATCGATGCAGCGGCCACGAAATAGAATGCGGCGCGCTCTTCATTACCCGTGGACACGATGAACATCGAACAGGCACGCTTCAACATGATCGAGCAGCAGATCCGCCCCTGGGATGTGCTGAACCAGGGTGTGCTGGAGTTGCTCGCGGTCGTCAAGCGCGAAGACTTCGTGCCGGCGCAATACCGCGCACTCGCGTTCGTCGACAGCGAAGTGCCGCTGCCCACATCGACAGGGCCGGGCCAGTGCATGCTGGCGCCGAAGGTCGAAGCGCGGCTGCTGCAGGAGCTCGCGGTGCACAAGCACGAGCGCGTGCTCGAGATCGGCGCCGGCTCGGGCTACATGGCGGCGCTGCTGGCGCACAAGGCGCAATACGTCTCCACACTTGAGATCGACCCCGAACTGGCGCGCTTCGCACGCGCGAACCTGAGGCGCGCCGGCGTGATGAACGCGACCGTGATCAACGCCGATGGTGCCGACGGCCTGCCCGGCGACGCGCCGTTCGATGTCATCGTGCTGTCGGGATCGGTGGCCGAGGTCCCCGATGTGCTGCTGTCGCAATTGAAGGTCGGCGGGCGCCTGACGGCAATCGTCGGCCAGCAGCCGGTGATGCGCGCCGTGCTGATCACCCGCAGCGGCGACCAGGGCCTGGAGCGCACGGTGCTCTTCGACACCGTCGCGCAGCGCCTGCAGGGCTTTCCCGAGCCGCCCCGTTTCCGGTTCTGACGCGTCGATGATGAAGCAACTGAGCGGCCGCGATCTGCTCGGCCTGCACGCCGATTCGCCCGGTGTCGCGCTGCTCGACGTGCGCGAGCCCTGGGAGTTCGAGTTGGCCGCGATCCGCATTGACGGCTCGACGACGCTGCACATCCCGATGGACTCGATTGCCCGGCGGTTCGGCGAGCTCGACGCGTCGCAGCCGGTCGTCTGCATTTGCCATCACGGGGTGCGAAGTGCGCAGGTCGTCGCATTCCTCGAGCGCCAGGGCTTCGCCGCGGTCTATAACCTCGCCGGCGGCATCGATGCCTGGTCCGAGCAGGTCGACCCCGGCGTGCCCCGCTACTGAAACACCAATGTCGGAGAGAGTCGTCATGCCGTTGCCCAGCCCTCGCTATCCATTCCCGCGCTTGCGCCGGTCGCGTGCGCTGGGGCTCGCGCTCGGCCTGACGCTGGGCCTGGGCGTCAATGGAGGCGCGCAGGCGCAGAGCCTGCAGGATCTCTACGAGGCGGCGCGCGGCTACGACGCCAGCTACCTTTCGGCACGCGCCACGCTCGACGCCGCGCAGTACCGTCTCGCGCAGCAGTACGCGCTGCGGCGCCCGCGAGTCGACCTGTCCGTGACCGCCGGCCGATCGCTGAGCCGCACGCCCGACGCGAGTACGCAGAGTGCCACGACCGATGCCTACAGCGCCACGGTGATCGGCTCGCAGACGCTGTTCAACCGCGCCAACGACAAGACGATCGCGCAAGGCGAAAAATCACTCGATGTGGCGCGCGCCGATTTCGAAACCGCCGAGCAGGAGCTGATCGTGCGCGTTTCTCAGGCCTACTTCGACGTGCTCGCGGCGCAGGACACGCTGGCGACCGCGCGCAGCAGCCTGCAGGCGATCTCCGAGCAGGTCGCGTCGGCGAAGCGCAATTTCGAGGTCGGCACCGCCACCATCACCGATACCCGCGAAGCCCAGGCCCGCTACGACCTGGCCCGCGCCGTCGAGATCCAGGCCGACAACGACCTGATCACCAAGCGCATCGCGCTCGACCAGCTGGTCGGCCGCATCAATGTCAGCCCGAAGCAACTCGCCGTGCCGGTCAGGCTGCCCGATATCGCACCGGCCAGCATCGACGAGTGGGTGGCGCGCGCCGATGCCGAGCACCCGCAGGTGCGCAGGGCCCGGCTCGGTCTCGAGGTCGCGCAGCTCGAAACCGAGAAGGCGCGGGCCGGCCACCTGCCGACCCTGGCCGTCACGGCCAACGTCGGCCGCGGGCGCTCGTCGACG
>JANMAW010000471.1:0-3599 GCA_031360005.1 Rhizobacter sp. | reverse complement strand
CGAGCCGTACGCGATCATGCTGCGCCGCGACGACCCGGCGTTCAAGAAACTCGTCGACGACACGCTTGCCACGCTGATGAAGACGGGCGAGTTCGCCCGACTCTACACGCAGTGGTTCCAGTCGCCGATCCCGCCGAAGGGAATCAACCTGAACGCGCCGATGAGCCAGGAGCTGATCGACAACATGAAGGCGTTGAGCGACAAGCCGGCGACCTGAGGGCGCCGGGCGCGATCGCCTCGCGGCGGCGCAGGGCGGTCCGCTTTCGAATGCGTTCTCGCAACGCAGTCGCGCTACGCTTGCGGGCATGCCGGCCCCGCCCCTCACCGCCCTGCACCGCCGCCGCTTGCGCGAGGTCTATCGCTCGGCCGGCTGGCCGTGCCGGGACGTACTCGAGATCGAGCTGCTCGCCGCCGGCCTGCTCGAGCGGGTGCGAGACGCGGGCGGCCACGAAACGCTGCGCGTCACCGATGCCGGGATCACGGTGCTGGCCGAAACGCTGCAGCGCAACCGCGCCAGGCGCGACGCGCACGAACAGATCGTCGAGCGGGTCGCGCGCGAGATGACCCGTGCCGGGCGCCTCGCGTGGCGTGCCTTGAGCCTGCGGGCGAAGGTCGATGGCGCCTGGGCGGTCGCGATGCCCGACGTGTTCTCGATCCGCCATACGACGGTCGAGGCCTGGCTCGAACCGGTGGTGCACGAGGTCAAGGTGCAACGCTGCGACCTGCTGTCGGACCTGCGCCGCCCGGCCAAACGCGCCGCGTATCTGCAGCTCAGCAGCGAGTGCTGGTACGTGATCCGCGCCGGGATCGCGCAGCCGCACGAGATCCCGACCGAATGCGGCGTGCTGGTCGCCAGCCCCGGGGCGACCGACACAACGCTCGACGTCGCGCGGCCGGCGCCGAAGCGCGCGATGCAGATGCCGTTCGGCCAGTGGATGGCGCTGGCGCGCGCCACACCGCTCGAAGGGTGGCGGCTCGAAGACGACCAACGCCGCCTCGGCGACACTCTGGCATCCCCGACCGACCTTTGACCCCGGATGCCCGCCACGCTCGACGCCACCGACCCGCCACCGACCGCAGCCCGCGCCGCGCCGCCGATTCCCGACCGCGCCCGCCAGGCCCTGTGGGCCGCGCTCGCGATGGTCGCGGTGTGGGGTTCGAACTTCAGCGTGCAGAAGGCGGTGTTCACTGCGCTGTCGCCCGGTGGCTTCCTGTTCGCGCGCTACCTGATGATGCCGGTCGCGGCGACCGTGCTGCTGCTGTCGCGCCATGGGCTGAAGTGGCCGCGCGTGCCGCGCTCCGACCTGTTCGCGCTGCTGAAGCTCGGCCTGGCCGGGCACTTGGTGCACGTGGGCATGGTGACCTACGGCATCCACTGGTCGACCGCATTCTCGAGCTCGCTGATCCTCGCCTGCGGGCCGGTGTTCACGCTGCTGATCCTGCGCTGGCACGGGATAGAGCAACTCACGCGCGGCCAGGTCGCGGGCGTCGCGGTGGCGTGCGCGGGCGTGCTGGTGTTCCTCTCCGACAAGCTGCTCGGCGGTCATTGGCGCGCCAGCGGTGGCGACCTGACGCTGCTGGTCGCAGCCTCGTTTTTCTCTTACTACACCGTTGCGGCAAAGCCGCTGATCGAGCGCCATGGCGGCGTCACGGTGATGACCTACGCGACGTTGCTCGGCAGCGGGCCGGTCGTGTTGCTTAGCCTGCCCGCCGGGCTGCGCGTCGACTGGAGCGAGATCAGCCCGATGATCTGGCTGGGCCTGTGCTACGCGGTGCTGATCTCGGCGTTCCTGGGCTGGCTCGTGTGGGGATGGGTCAACGCGGTGCGCGGCGTGGCCCGCAGCGCGCCACTGATGTACCTGATGCCGCCGGTGGCCGGGCTGGTCGCGTGGGCGGTCACGGGCGAGCGCTATACCGGCATCAAGCTGGCCGGAGCGGCACTGACGCTGGCCGGGGTCGCGGTGGCGCAGTACGCTTCGGTGAAACCGAACGATCCGGTGCGCGAGGCGCCGGCGCCGGTCGATTGATTCGCACTTCAGCCCACGAGGAGTCTTTATGCAGCTCAAGCGCCACCGCGCCCTGTCACTGCTCGCCGTTGCCGCGCTGCTCGGCGCGTGCTCGAAACCGATCGATGTCGCGGCACCGGTGGCAAGCGGCGCTGCCCGGCAGCCGGCCACAATCGCCGCAACCACCGACCCCGCCGACTCGGGCATCGCCTGGAAGTACGCGACCAGCGACGCCGATGTCGACGCCGCTTTTGCGCAGGCGAAGGCGCAGACGAAGCCGGTTTTCGTTTACTGGGGCGCGAAGTGGTGCCCGCCGTGCAACCAGGTGAAGGCGACGTTGTTCAACCGGAGGGACTTCATCGAGCGCTCGCGCGGCTTCGTGCCGGTTTACGTCGACGGCGACAGCCCGGGTGCGCAAAAGCTCGGCGCGCGCTTCAACGTCAGCGGCTATCCGACGATGCTGCTGTTCAACCCGCAAGGAATCGAACTGACACGTCTGCCTGGCGAGGTCGAGGCGGCGCGTTATACCGAGGTGCTGACGCTCGGCATGAACGCGCAGCGGCCCGTCAGGGAGGTGCTCGCCCAGGTGCGGGCTGGCGGCCAGGGGCTCAGCGCGAACGACTGGCGCCTGCTTGCGTTCTATTCGTGGGACACCGACCAGCAGCAGCTCGTGCCGAAGGTCGGCGTGCCCGCGCTGCTCCGGCAACTGGCCGACGCCTGCCCCGCCGAGCAGACCGAGATCGCGACCCGGCTGCGGCTGAAGGCACTCGCCGCAGTCGACGCCAAGGCAGCGGCGAAGCCCGACGCTGTCGCGCAGGCCGCACTGATAACGCTGCTCGGCGACGCGGCCGGCGCGCGCGGTCAGATGGACGTGCTGACCAACGGCGCCGCCGACATCACCCGCGCGCTCAGCGCCAGCGGTACACCGCAGCGCGCGGAGCTTCTTGGCGCCTTCGACGCCGCGCTAAAGCGCTTCGATTCCGATACCACGCTGTCGCGCGCCGACCGCATGACGGCGCTGATCGCGCAGGTCGATCTTTGGAAGATCGATGTGCCGAAGGCCGACGCCGCGAGCGCATCGAAGCCAGCACAGCTCAGGCCGCCGAAGTTCAAGCTCCCGGCTGCCCTGCTCGCGGACATCCGCGAGCAGACCGCGCGTGCCGACCGCGAGATCACCGACGGCTACGAGCGCCAGGCCGTCATCACCGCGGCCGCCGACCTGCTCGAGCAGGCCGGGCTGGGAGCGGAGTCCGACGCCTTGCTGAAAGCCAACCTCGCGAAGAGCCACTCGCCTTACTACCTGATGTCGGAGCTGGCGAGCAACGCGAAGGCGCGCGGCGACACTACGGACGCACTGCGCTGGTACGAAGAGGCCTTCAACAGCAGCGAGGGCCCGGCGACACGCCTGCAATGGGGCGCAAGCTACGTCCACGCGCTGATCGAACTCGCGCCGCGGGACGAAGCACGCATCGAGAAAGCCGCTGGACAGATGCTTTCCGAGGCCGCGGCCCTGCCCGATGCGTTCTACGAGCGCAGTGGCCGTTCGCTGCAGCGCATCGGCAGCAAGCTGCAAGGCTGGAACAAGACCGGCGC
>JANMAW010000436.1:0-4280 GCA_031360005.1 Rhizobacter sp. | reverse complement strand
GGCCGCGCCGCAACCCAGCCCGGGTCGAAGCTAAGCGCGCCGCGCGGGAACAGCAGCACCACGGTCGAACCGAGCAGAAAGCGGCCCATCTCGTCGCCTTGCTTCAGCACCAGGTTCCGATCGTCGTAGCGCCACTCGCGCAGCGTCGGTCCGCGCGGCGGGTTGACGACGCCGTGCCACACCGTCGCCATGCTGCCGACGATGGTGGCGCCCACCAGCGTCAGCACGAACGGTCCCCGCGCCGAGTCGAACACGCAGACCACCCGCTCGTTGCGGGCGAAAAGGCCCGGCACACCGCGTGCCGTCGTCGGGTTCACCGAGAACAGGTCGCCGGGCACATGGATCATGCGCCGCAAGCGACCATCGCACGGCATGTGGATGCGGTGGTAGTCCTTCGGGCTCAGGTAGAGCGTGGCGAAATGGCCGTGCTCGAACTGTGCGCCGAGTGCGGCATCGCCGCCGACAAGCGCGGTGGTCGAGTAACGGTGACCCTTGGCCTGGAAGATCTGATCGCGTTCGATCGCGCCGCACTGGCTGATCGCACCGTCGACGGGGCAGACCAGGTCGGCCGCCGCGATCGGTCGCGCGCCCGGCCTCAAGGCGCGGGTGAAGAACTCGTTGAAGCTCGCGTAGCTGCCGATGTCGGGGTTGGCCGCTTCGCTCATGTCGACACCGTACTTGCCGACGAACCAGCGGATCAGCCGCCTCGTGCGCTCACCGCTGCGGCGGGCGGCGACGAAGCCGGCGAACGCCGTCAGCGCGCGCTTCGGCAGCAGGTATTGCGGGAGCACGTCGAGGCGTTCGGACACTGGGGCGGCTGGCGTTGCGAAGAGCGAAATTGTATCGGTGGGGTGCGGCGTCACGACCGCCGCGAATGAGCAGGGCGACGAAGCATCGAAAGACTTCGCGTGGAAGGGTTGCGCGCCGGTCGAATCGAAAGCTCGCGTACAGTGGTCGGCCGCGAAAGAACCCGATGCCAGCCGCCCCCGCCGCCCACATTGCCCATTGGCCGCCGGCGCTGCCTCGGCACCTGACGCTGCCCGAGACGAACGTGTTCCACAACGCCGAGGTCTCCGCGACGCGCTTCCCCGACAAGCCCTTCATCGTCTTCTACGACACGCCGATCACGTTCAAGGCATTCCGTGACGAGGCCGAGCGTATCGCCGGCTTCCTGCAGCACGAATGCGGTGTCAACGCCGGCGACCGCGTGCTGCTGTACATGCAGAACAGCCCGCAGTGGATGCTCGCGTTCTACGGGATCCTGCGCGCCAACGCGGTGGTCGTGCCGGTGAATCCGATGAACCGCACCGACGAGTTGCGCCACTACGTGCGCGACAGCGGCGCCACCACCGCGTTCGTGCCGCAGGACCTGGTCGATCAGTTGCAGCCGCTGCTCGGCGGCGAGGCCGGCAGCGACCGCGGGCTGCGCCAGCTGATCGTCGCGACCTACAGCGACTTCCTGCTCCGCCCGACGGATCTGCGCGTGCCGGACTTCATCGTCGAACGCCGCCGCGTATTCAAGGGCCCCGGCATCACGCCGTGGATCGACATGCTTGCGCGCGATCTGCGCCCCGGCCCGCTGACGCAGGGCCCCGACGACTTGTGCGTGATGCCGTACACCTCGGGAACGACCGGCCAGCCGAAGGGCTGCATGCACACGCACCGCAGCCTGATGAGCACGCTGGTCGGCGGGGTGCAGTGGTTCCAGCGCACGCAGGATGCGGTCTACCTGTCGGTGCTGCCGCTGTTCCACGTCACCGGCCTGGTCGGCAGCATGAACGGGCCGCTGTACGCCGGCGCCACGATCGTCTTGCTGCCGCGCTGGGACCGCGACACCGCGGCGCTGTGCATGCAGCGCTACCGCGTCGACACCTGGCAGGCGATCACGACGATGCTGGTCGACTTCCTGTCGAACCCGCGTCTCGCCGAGTACGACCTCGGCAGCCTGCGCGTGGTGCGCGGCGGCGGCGCAGCGATGCCGGCGGCGGTGGCACACAAGTTGTTCGATCTCACCGGCCAGCATTACATCGAAGGCTACGGCATGAGCGAAACGATGGCCGCGACGCACATCAACCCGGTGCATCGGCCCAAAGCGCAGTGCCTGGGCATTCCGGTGTTCGACGTCGACGCGCGCCTCGTCGACCCGGTCACGCTCATCGAAGTGCCGCCGGGCGAGACCGGCGAGATCATCGTGCACGGGCCGCAGGTGATGCGCGGCTACTGGAACGACGCGGCGGCGACCGCCAAGGCCTTCATCGAACGCGACGGCAAACGCTTCCTGCGCACCGGCGACCTGGCGATGGTCGACGCCGACGGCTACTTCTTCATGGTCGACCGGCTCAAGCGCATGATCAACGCGTCGGGCTACAAGGTCTGGCCGGCCGAGGTCGAGGCGCTGATGTACCGCCACCCGGCGATCCTCGAGGCCTGCGTGATCGGCGCACGCGACGTGAAGCGCGGCGAGACCGTCAAGGCGCTCGTGGTGCTCAGGGAGGATCACCGCGGCACGGTCAGCGAACAGCAGATCATTGAATGGGCGCACGAACACATGGCGGTCTACAAGAGCCCGCGCATCGTCGAGTTCGTGGCCGCGTTGCCGAAGTCGGGCTCGGGCAAGGTGCAGTGGCGCGAATTGCAGGAACAGGAACTCGCACGCCAGGTCACACCGCACTGAACAAATTTTCACGACAACACCGGAGACATCGCCATGACACGTCACGACACCCCTTCGCTGCGCCGCCGCACCGTGCTGCTGGGCGCCGCAGCGCTGGCTGCGCCGTTCGCTGCGCGTGCCCAGGCCTATCCGGCCAAGGCGATCACGTTGATCGTGCCCTGGCCTGCCGGCGGTTCGACCGACCGCCACCTGCGCTCGCTCGCCGAGATCGCCTCAAGGAACCTCGGCCAGAACATCATCGTCGACAACCGCCCCGGCGGCGGCGGCACCACCGGTCCCGGCACGATGGCGCTCACCGCCAAGCCCGACGGCTACACGATCGCGCAGTACCCGATGGGCATGCTGCGCTTGCCGCACATGCAGAAGGTGCAATGGGATCCGCTGAAAGACTTCAGCTTCATCATCGGCGTCAGCGGCTACACCTTCGGCTTCACGGTGCGCACCGACTCGCCGTACAAGACCTTCAACGAGTACATCGAGGCGGCGCGCAAGGATCCCGGCAAGATCGACTATGGCTCCACCGGCATCGGCACCTCGCCGCACCTGCTGATGGAAGAACTGGCCGGCAACGCCAAGGTCACGCTGAACCATGTCCCGTTCAAGGGCAACGCCGACCTGACCCAGGCGCTGCTCGGCGGCCACGTGATGGCGATGAGCGACGCCACCGGGTGGGACAAGTTCGTCGATGCCGGCCAGATGCGGTTGCTCGTCACCTTCGGCGAACAGCGCACGCGCCGCTGGCCCAACGTGCCGACCGCGAAGGAGCTGGGCTACGGCGTCGTCTCGACCTCGCCGTACGGCCTCGTAGGGCCGAAGGGCATGGACCCTGCCGTCGTGAAGACGCTGCACGACGCGTTCAAGAAGGCGATGGACGACCCGAAGCACCTGGAAGTGCTGGCGCAGCTGAACCAGGACCTGTGGTACCGAGGCGGCGACGACTACGCGAAGTGGGCGCGCGAGACGCTCGCGAAGGACAAGCTGCTGATCGAGCGTCTCGGCCTCGCTGCGAAGTAACGCGCTGCAACGGCCGGCGCGCGACCGGCTCGTGCGCAGCGTGCCGCGCGCTGTCTCGCCCTGGCGAATGCGGCCGATCGGGTCTGCGCCAATCGCGGAACAGTGCTGCGTCACTGTTCCGCGTCCAACCTCAGTCGCCGCTGTTCAGCACCTCGCCGAACCCCTGCCACTGGGTTCCGGTGAACTTCGCGAGTTGCGCTTGCTTGACCAGGAAGAAGTCCGTCGGAGTGGTGTTCAACGACATGCCATTCAACAGCAGCGGCAGCTTCAGGTTCTTGATGTTCGCCGCCTGCTTCATCAAGTTCTCGCGCGTCAGGTCGTTGCCGCACTGCTTCAGGATCTGCACCATCGTCTGTGCGGTCAGGTACGCATAAAGATTGGACGCGTCCTTCGGATCGCCCTCGCGGTAGTAGCGTCCCATGAACGCGCGCCATTCGAGCATCGAGGCGTCGTCTTTCCACTGCGGGTCGTTCGGGTCTTTGTAGTACTGCAACGTCAGCAGGCCGACCGATTTGTCCAGCCCCGCCGGCACCAGCACCGAACCCACCGAGGCGCTGACGTTGTTGATGATGTGCAGCGGCTTCCAGCCCGA
>JANMAW010000415.1:0-2605 GCA_031360005.1 Rhizobacter sp. | reverse complement strand
GCTTGCCAACCTCGGCCGCATCGGTGCGCTCGGCCGCTGTGCGACGGCCGCGGTCTACATCGGGCTCGGCATTTTCACCGCCGCCTCGGGCGCGCGCCGCGCGCCATGACGGCAGCGCTGCGTCAGCGCGCCGCGACCCCGCCCTCGCGCCACGCCGCGATGAACGCGCGCGCGTTGTGCGCGACGCCGGCCGCATCGTTGCCGGGCTGGTAGAGCGCGGAGCCGAGGCCGAAGCCGCTGGCACCGGCCGCACGGTAGGCGCCCATGTTGGCCGGCGTGATGCCGCCGACCGGCAGCAGCACCGTGTCGGCGCTCAGTACGGCCCGCAGCGCTTTCACGACCGTCGGCGGGATCATTTCGGCCGGGAACAGCTTGAGCCCGCTCGCGCCGGCCGCCAGCGCCGCGAAGGCTTCGCTCGCCGTCGCCACGCCCGGCATGCAGACCATGCCCAGGCGCAGCGCGGCAGCCACCACCTCGGCATTGAAGTTCGGCGCCACGACCAGCCGCCCGCCGGCCGCGTGCACCTCGCGAACCTGCTGCGGCGTCAGCACCGTGCCGGCACCGACCAGTGCCTGCGGCAGCGCCGCCGCCATCGTCTCGATGCTCTTCAGAGGGCTCGGTGAGTTCAGCGGCACCTCGATCAACTTCCAACCCTCGCCCACCAGCGCGCTGCCGATGGCCAGCGCGTCCGAGGCTTGCACGCCGCGCAGGATCGCGACCAGCGGCAGCGTGGCCAGCGCGTCGGCGAACTGCTGTTTCGGGCTCATCGGTCGATCCGCTTCGCGATCTCGCTCATTCCACGCCACGTCGCCTCCGCGCCGACGCTGTCGACGCGCACGCCGCGCTGCGCCAGCGCCCGTTCGTAGCGTCGCGTCAGCACATCCGCGCCGATCACGACGACGCTGTCGACATCCGCCAGACACCGCGATCGCATTTCTTCGCCGATCACGATGCCCGACAGATAGCTCGGTCGTCGGGGCTCGGGCAGCCGGTCGAACAGCGCCAGCGTGCGCACGCTGAACGCCGCTTGCAGCAGGCCCGGGCTGCGCAGCGCATGCGCCACGCCGGCGTCGAAGGCCTCCTCGTGGAATTCGGCGTCGTCGGCGGGTAGCGTGCGCGACAGGATCGAGTGCTGGCGCAGCAGCGCGTAGAACTCGCCGGTCATCAGCGTCGCGAAGCTCTCGATGCGCCCGGCCTCGACCTGCACCCACTTGCTGTGCGTTCCCGGCAGCACCAGCACACCACGGTCGATGCCGAGAAGGCGCAGCGCGCCGAAGACCTGCGTCTCCTCGCCGCGCATCACGTCGGGCACCCCCGCGTGTTCGCAGCTCAGTCCCGGCACGATTGCGATGCCGCCGGGATGGACCCACGCCAGTTGCGCGGCGACATCGGCGAGGCCGGCCGGGCACGTGCAGTACGGCGCCTCGAGCCAGCCTTGCCGGCTGCCTGCCATGCCGGCGATCAGGCACAGTGCATCGGGCGACGTCATCCAGTCACCGAAGTGCTCGTCGAACAGCGCCGCGAAACCGTGTGGAGGCACCGTCATGATGCCGCGGGCGAAGGCGCGCTCTTCCAGCACCGCGCCGCCGTCGCCGAGGCGCGCACCGCGCAACGACGAGGTGCCCCAGTCCACGGCGATCAACGGCCGCATGAGCTACCTTGCCGCAGCATGTCGGTGATCGTGGCTACGTCCGGCGCTTCGCGCATTCGGAACGGCTGTGCCACGCGAGCCTGCGCCGCGCCCATTGATGGCCTCTCGGCCATCAGTGGTTGTCGCGCGGCACGAACGCGCCGCGCTTGCCGACGAGGAAGTCGAGGTCGACGCCCTGGTCCGCCTGCAGCACGGTGTCGACGTAGAGCTTCATGTTGCCGCTGGCCAGCGGCGGCGCCGGCTTCTTCCACTCCGACAGGCGCCGCGCCAGCTCGGCATCGCTGATGTGCAGATGCAGCTTGCGCTCGGGAACGTTGAGCTCGACGATGTCGCCGTTCCTCACGACCGCGAGCGGGCCACCGGCCGCCGCTTCGGGCGCGGTGTGCAGCACCACGGTGCCGTAGGCGGTGCCGCTCATGCGGCCGTCGCTGATGCGGACCATGTCGGTGATGCCCTTGCGCAGCACCTTCGGCGGCAGCGGCATGTTGCCCACTTCGGCCATCCCCGGGTAGCCCTTCGGGCCGCAGTTCTTCAGCACCATCACGCAGGTCTCGTCGATGTCGAGGTTCTCGTCGTCGATGCGTTGATGGAAGTCTTCGATGTTCTCGAACACCACCGCCCTGCCCTTGTGCACCATCAACCGCGGCGTCGCGGCGCTCGGTTTGATGACCGCGCCGCGCGGCGCGAGGTTGCCGCGCAGCACCGCGATGCCGGCCTTCTCCTTGAACGGCTTGGCCAGCGGCTTGATTACCTCGGTGTTGTAGTTCTGCGCATCGGCGATGTTCTCGCCGACGCTGCGCCCGTTGGCCGTGATCGCGCCGAGGTGCAGGTGCTGCGCGATCTCCTTCATCACGGCGGGCAGACCGCCGGCGTAGCAGAAGTCTTCCATCAAATACTTGCCGGAAGGCTGCAGGTTGACAAGACAAGGCAGATCGCTCGCAAGCCGGTCGAAAT
>JANMAW010000410.1:0-5020 GCA_031360005.1 Rhizobacter sp. | reverse complement strand
TGGCCCGCGCGATGCGGCCGCGGTTCGAGGCGCCGAGCATGATGTTCTCGCGCGCCGACAGGCCGGGGAAGACGCGCCGCCCCTCAGGCACGTGAGCGATGCCGAGCCTGACGATCGCTTCGGGGCCGAGCGCGGCGATCGTCCGCCCGTCGAAGCGGATGTCGCCGGCGGCCGGCTTCAGCAGGCCGGAGATCGCCCGCAAGGTCGTCGATTTGCCGGCGCCGTTGCCGCCGAGCAGGGTCACGACTTCGCCCGCATCGACCGAAAGCGAGAGCGCGTGCACGGCCTCGATCTCGCCGTAGCGAACAGTCAGGCCCTCAAGCGAGATCAGGGGCATCGGGTTCGCTTCCGAGATAGGCATCGATGACGTCGGGCTGGCGCAGCACGTCGGCGGCAACGCCGTCGGCGATGCGTCGGCCGAAGTTGAGCACGGTGATGTGCTCGGCAACTTCGGTCACCAGCGTCATGTCGTGGTCGATGATCAGGATGGTCAGGCCCATCGCGGCGATGCGCTTGAGCAGGTCGCGCAGCGCCAGCTTCTCGGTCGAATTCAGACCCGCCGCCGGCTCGTCGAGGAGGAGGAGCGTGGGATTGCCGGCCAGCGCGCGCGCGATCTCGATCAAGCGCTGGTGGCCGTAGGAAAAGCCGGTGACGAGCTCGAGCGCGCGCGCTTCGAGCCCGACGAATGCCAGCGCCGCACGCGCACGCTCGACGAGCGCCGCGTGCCCGGGGGCGACGTCGTTGCCCGGATGCTCGGCGCCGATGATGACGTTCTCGAGCGCCGTCATCGAGCGAAAGAGTCGGATGTTCTGGAACGTCCGACCCATGCCGGCGGCCGTGCGTGCATGGGTCGGCAGCTGCGTCACGTCGCGGCCCGCGAGCAGCACGCGCCCGCCGGCTGCGACGTAGATGCCCGACAGGACGTTGAGCGTCGTCGTCTTGCCCGAGCCGTTCGGACCGATTAGCGCGTGCACGCCGCCGCGGCGAACCGAAAACGAGACCTCGTCGACCGCCTTCAGGCCGCCGAAATGCTTGCTGAGCGACTCCACCTCGAGCGCCATCGGCGCGTCGGCGCGGGCCGGCGAGAGGGTCAGCGCGGTCGGCGCGGCCGCGAATGGCGGCGCCCGGAACCAGCGCCGGGTGCGGTGCTGCACGAAGCCCCAGATTCCGTCCGGCATGTAGCGGATGATGAGGATGATCGAGAGGCCGTAGATCGCCAGATAGAGCCCGGGCACACTCTTCAGGAAGCGCAGGCTCTCGGGCAGCACGATGAGCAGCGCGGTGCCGATCAGGGCGCCGACCGGCGAGGCGACTCCGCCAAGGAGCGTCATCGTGATGAAGACGATCGATTCGGCGAAGCTGAACTGATCCGGGCTTACATAGGCGAAACCGCCGGCGAACAAGCCGCCGCCGATCCCGCCCAGGATTGCCGACAGCGCGAATGCGGCGACCTTGGTGCGATAGACGTTGATCCCGGCGACACCGGCGGCGAGCTCGTTGTCGCGCACCGCGCGCATCGAGCGGCCGAGCGGCGTCTGCGGCAGGTACCACACCGCGTAGCCGACGACGGCCATTGCCATCACGCAGAGGGCGAGGAACGCGTGCGCGGTCTGGAACAACGCCGGTCGCTGGATCCGGCCGACGCCGTCGGGTCCGTGGGTGACGGGGATCCAGTTCACCATGATGAGCGTGACGATCTGCTGAAAGCTGATCGTCACCATCGCGAGATAGTGGCCGCCGAGCCGCAACGTCGTCATGCCGAGAAAGGCGCCCATCACGAGCGCGACGCCCGCGCCGAGGGCGAGGACGACCCAGAAGTTGAGGTGCAGGTCGGCCGTGCCGAGGCCGACTGCATACGCGCCGAAGCCGAAGAACGCGGCCTGCGCCAGGTTGATCTGTCCGCACAGGCCGAGTACGACGGTCAGACCGAACACCGCGATCGAGTAGCTCGCGGTTTGCACGAGGATGTGCATCGTGTAGGCGTCGAGCGGCACCACACTCACGGTGGCCACGGCCAGCGCCGTCAGCGCGACGAAGGCGAGCGTGCCTGTGACCCGTCGCGAGGTGGGCGCAGACATCATCGGCGTCTACGCCTTTTCCGCCACGCGTTCGCCGAAGATGCCTTGCGGACGGAAGATCAGGAACGCCACCAGCACCAGGAAAGCGAATCCATCCTTGTAGGGCACCGAGATGTAGGCCGCGCCGAAAGTCTCGATCACGCCGAGCGCGAGGCCGCCGATGATCGAGCCCTTGACGTCGCCGAAGCCGCCGATGATGGTCGCGGCGAACGCCTTCAGCGCGATGGTCGAACCCATCTGGATCGAGACGAAGAGAATCGGCGCGACCAGGATGCCGGCGACGCCGGCGAGCAGGGCCGAGTAGACGAACGTCAGCATGATCATGGTCGCCACCGGGATGCCGAGCAGGGCGGCCATTTCCTTGTCCTGCGACGTCGCCTGCAGCTTCTTGCCGAGCAAGGTGTGCTCGAAGAGCCAGAAATTGAAGCCGACCAGCGCCAGCGTGACGGCCAGGATCAGCAGGTACTGGGTGTCCAGGAAGACCGGGCCGACCTGCACGCCCTGGGCGTCGAACCAGGGCGACAGCACCTGCGGCTGCGGCCCGTAGAGCGCCAGCACGGTGTTCGACAGGAAGATCGATGCGCCGATCGTCGCGATGATCACCGGCAGGAAGGTGCGGTTGCGCAGCGGGTAGTACACGCCG
The DNA here is from genome assembly GCA_031360005.1 of Rhizobacter sp. Classification (GTDB taxonomy): domain Bacteria; phylum Pseudomonadota; class Gammaproteobacteria; order Burkholderiales; family Burkholderiaceae_C; genus LMDS01. The sequence goes on along the minus strand of JANMAW010000410.1, from coordinate 2,299 downwards.
AGATTGAAGACCACGCCGAGCAGCGCCATGCCCCCCAGCGCCGCGACGAAGGCCCAGCCGTACGGCCAATTCAGATCGACGGCCAGCACGACCATCATGTACGCACCGACCATCGCGAACTCGCCTTGCGCGAAGTTCACGACGTTGGTCGCGCGAAAGATCAGCACGAAACCGAGCGCCACGAGCGCGTAGACGGCGCCGATGCCGAGGCCCGTGAAGAAGAGCTGGAGCACGAGGTCCATCGGCGTCTCGGGACACGCAGGTCGTCGACGGGCCTGCGACTCGGCGCGTCAGGAGCTCGATTCGATGTGCTTGTCGAAGACGATCGTGCCTTTTTCGTTGCGCACGATGTTGTAGCCGTGCAGCCCGTCGCCGTTGGCATCGAAGTTGTACTCGCCCTCGGCGCCGGCGTGCTTGCGGATCGAGAGGATGGCTTCGCGGATCGCCGACGGATCGGTCTTGCCGGCCTTCTTGATCGCCATGCACAGGACCGTGACGGCGTCGTAGGTCCAGGACGACTGGTTGTCGGGGGCCACCTTCGCGGCCTCGCGATAGATCTTGCCGAAGGCCCGCGATGCGTCGCTCGATTCCTCTGCATAGTCGGCGACACCGAAGGTGCCGTGCAGCGCCGGGCCCGCCAGTTTCAGCGCGGTCACGTTGACGATCGACGGCGAGCCGATGTACGGGATGGTGACGCCGAGCTGGCGCAGTTGACGGGCGAAGACACCGAGGTCGTTCTCGAACGTGAAGTAGGAACCGAGGATGTCGGCACCCGATTGCTTGATCGCCAGGACGACCGGCGTGAAGTCCTGACTCTGGTTCGTGTAGCCCTGGTCGAGCGCGACGCTCACGCCGTCGAGCTTGGCCAGCGCCGTCGCCAGCGCCTTGCCGCCGGCCGTGCCGAACGCATCGGTCGAATGGACGATGGCCCACTTCTTCTTGCCGAGCGTCTTGACCCCGTAGTCGGCGATCACGGTGCCCGAATACGAGTCGTTCGGCCGGAAGCGGAACAGCCACGGATTGCCCATGTGGGTGAGCGTGGGGTCGGTGCCGCCGATCATCACCGGCTTGCCGACCTTGACCACGTCGGGCGCCATCGCGTGGACCTGCGTCGAGCGGATCGAGCCGATGAAGGCGACGATGTCCGGTTGCGACGCCAGCTTCGAGAACGCGAGCACGATGCCGGGGTTGGTCGTCTGGTCGTCCTCGATGATGAGCTCGACCTGCTTGCCGAGAACGCCGCCGGCCTTGTTGACCGCATCGAGGGCGAGCCTCGCGCCGAGCTGCGCGTACTTGCCCGATTCCGCCGCCGGACCGGTGACCGGCGAGCACATGCCGATCTTCAGCGTACCGCCCTGCGCCGACGCGCGACCGACGAGACCGGGCAGCGCGAGGCTTGCGGAAAGACCGGTCGAAAAGCTGCGACGAGAGATGGCCATTCCTGCTCCAATGAGTGCGACCGAAAGGCGCAGCGAAGTTTATATGCCCCGATGACGGAGTCGAACGCACCCAAGCTCAGGGTTTGCCCGCGAGGCTCAGGTGTGCCCGTCGACCGCGTGCGGCACGTCAGGACGTGACCGCGCTCAGTGGGGGTCGGCGGCGAATCGGTCAAGGCCGGCGGCGACGTGACAGCCGTCGAGGGCGATTCGGTGTGCGGGCGTCCGATGACGATCGGTGGCGGCTCCGAACCGGCTCCGACAGCGATCGTCCACACCCGCGCGTGCCGACCGTTTCATGTCCGGCGTCCCGCCCCGTCGGCACGTCCGCGGACCGCGGTATTCTCCAGCGCCATGTACGCGCCCTTTTTCGGTCTGAAGCACGAGCCGTTCTCGATCGCTCCCGATCCGCGCTATCTGTTCATGAGCGAGCGCCACCGCGAGGCGCTTGCGCACCTGCTGTACGGGGTGAACGGTGGCGGCGGCTTCGTGCTGCTCAGCGGCGAGATCGGTGCCGGAAAGACCACCGTGTGCCGCTGCTTCCTCGAGCAGATTCCGCGGCGCTGCAACGTGGCCTACATCTTCAACCCGAAGTTGACGGTGCACGAGCTGTTGAAGTCGGTGTGCGAAGAGTTCGGCATCCCGCACCCGCAGCTCGCGCACGGCACCGCGACCGTCAAGGACTACCTCGACCCGCTCAACGAGTTCCTGCTGAAGACGCACGCGGTCGGCCAGAACAGCGTGCTGATCATCGACGAGGCGCAGATGCTGTCGGCCGAGGTGCTGGAGCAATTGCGCCTGCTGACAAACCTCGAGACCAACGAGCGCAAGCTGCTGCAGATCGTGCTGATCGGCCAGCCCGA
>JANMAW010000287.1:0-2274 GCA_031360005.1 Rhizobacter sp. | reverse complement strand
ACAGGAAGGCGCTGCGTATCATCGCCAGCCCTTCCCGAGACCCCTGCGCCATGGCCGGCTTTGCTTTCGAATCGAACACCGCTTTCTTGAAGGCACCCGCTGCCGTGGCGCACGCTTACGCGGTGGCCGGCGTGGCATGGGACGGCGCCACCACCAACCGGCCCGGTGCGCGATTCGGACCGCGCGCCATCCGCACGGCCAGCCACATGCTGTGCGACGGCACCCACCCGCACTTCAACGTCAGCCCGCTCGGCATGCTCGGCGATGCCGGCGACCTGCCCTTACCCAACACCAGCCTGGCAGCGATGCGTGAAGCGATGGCGCCCCTGATTTCGCCGCTGCTTGCGAAGCACCACATGGTCTGGCTCGGCGGCGACCACTCGATCACGCTGCCGCTGTTGCGCGAGTACAAGAAGCACATTGGCAGTCCGCTGGCCGTGCTGCATTTCGACGCCCACTGCGACACCTGGAAGGATCATTTCGGTGAACCCAGCGGCCACGGCACCTGGGTTTATGAAGCGATCGAAGAAGGTCTCGTCGTCAAGGAATGCTTCATGCAACTCGGCATCCGCTCGGCCGGCGAACGTGCAGCGCGCGAGTACGTGCGCGACCAGGGCGGCGCGGTCTACACGGCGCGCGATCTGCGCGGCCTCGAAAGCCCGACGCAGCTCTACCCGGTGCTCGACGATCTGCGCCGGCGCATCGCCAGGCACGGCAGCCCGCCGCTCTACGTCAGCCTCGACATCGACTGCCTCGACCCCGCCTTCGCACCCGGCACCGGCACGCCCGAGCCCGGTGGCTTGTCGACCAACCAGGTGCTTTCGGTGCTCGAAGGCCTGGCCGGCTTCGACTGCGTGGGCATGGATTGCGTCGAAGTCGCGCCGCCTTACGACCATGCGGAGTTGACCAGCTATGCCGCAGCGCACTTCGTCTGGACCTACCTGTGCGGCCGATTGGCTAGGGTGTGTTGACATTCAGATCGCCCCACGCCGGGGTGGGCAAGGGCGCAAGGCAAGGCGTGCCACGCCGCCTGGGGTAGGGCCCCAGGCAAGGGGCGCAACGCGGCCTTGCACCCTTGGGTACCCCGGCCCTTCGGATGAGGCCCCAGACAGCGCCCAATCTAGGCGCAAAACGAAGCTGGGTTCAGGACCCAGCGAGGCTTTGCAACGACGAGTGGGCGCTGTCTGGGGCCTCACGCGGGGTGATCTGAATGTCAACACACCCTAGGCATTCGCCGCAACGGTAAGCGGCAACGCTGTCGTCTTCTTCACGGTGCGCAGCACCAGCATCGAGTTCGACCGCGCCACGCCGGGCAGCCGCATCAGCACCTCGGTGTGAAAACGCTCGAGGTCTTCGGCATCCTGGTAGGCGAAGCGGATCAGGTAGTCGTTCGAGCCGGCGACGTAGTAGCAGTCGAGGATGCGCGGCTCGTCGCGCACCGCCTGCTCGAACAGGTCGAGCGCATTGCCGCCGAGCGTTTCGAGATTGACGATCGTGAAGCTGGTGCCGTGCGCACCCACCGCCTTCGGGTTGAGCAGTGCCACGTAGCCGGCAATCACGCCCGTCTCTTCGAGATGTTTGACCCGGCGCAGGCAGGCTGACGGCGAGAGGTGCACCTGCTGCGCCAGATCGAGATTCGACAACCGGCCATTGGCCTGCAAGGCCTTCAGGATGGCGATGTCGATCGCATCCAGTTGCGCCAGCGGGCTGGTGTTTCGCATCAGATTTTGTCGACGATCCATCGCGCCGCATGATATTGCAGCGAGCCGGGTAAGCCCCCGTCGATTGCGCAACCCTATTGCGCCCGCCCCTGCCTAGACTGGCGCTTGGCGAAAGCGGCACCCTGCCTGCTTTCGCAACGCACCTCACGGAGTTCGTCATGGCTGAGCGCATGGATGCCTACTGGATGCCCTTCACCGCCAACCGGCAGTTCAAGAAGGCGCCGCGCCTCTTGGCCAAGAGCGAGGGCATGTACTTCTGGACGCCCGAAGGCCGGCAGATCCTCGATGGCGTGGCCGGCCTGTGGTGTGTCAACGCGGGTCACGCGCGGCCGAAGGTCGTCAAAGCGATTGCCGAACAAGCAGCCGAACTCGACTTCGCGCCGCCTTTCCAGATGGCGCACCCGAAGGCCTTTGCGCTCGCCGAAAAAGTCGCCGAGTTGGCGCCGGCGGGCATGAACAAGGTGTTCTTCACCAACTCCGGCTCCGAGTCGGTGGAGACGGCGTTGAAGATGGCGATCGCCTACCACCGCGTGCGCGGCGAGGGCTCGCGCAC
>JANMAW010000178.1:0-2769 GCA_031360005.1 Rhizobacter sp. | reverse complement strand
GTGGTCGAGGCCTCGATGGGCGAAGAACGCGGCAAGCTGCTGTCGACGCTGCACGAAGGCGCGATCGTGAACGGCGTCGTCAAGAACATCACCGAGTACGGTGCCTTCGTCGACCTCGGCGGCATCGACGGCCTGTTGCACATCACCGACATGGCCTGGCGCCGCGTGCGCCATCCGAGCGAAGTGGTTCAGGTCGGCCAGGAACTGCAGGCGAAGGTCCTGAAGTTCGATGCCGAGAAGAACCGGGTTTCGCTGGGCATCAAGCAGCTGGGCGACGACCCGTGGCACGGCGTGTCGCGCCGCTATCCGAACAGCACGCGGCTGTTCGGCAAGATTACCAACATCGCCGACTACGGCGCGTTCGTCGAGATCGAGCCGGGCATCGAAGGCCTGGTGCACGTCTCCGAGATGGACTGGACCAACAAGAACGTCGCGCCGAGCAAGATCGTTTCGCTCGGTGACGAGGTCGAAGTCATGGTTCTGGAAATCGACGAAGACAAGCGCCGTATCAGCCTGGGCATGAAGCAGTGCAAGGCCAATCCGTGGGAAGAATTCTCCACGACGGTTCAGCGCGGCGACCGCGTCAAGGGCCCCGTCAAGTCGATCACCGATTTCGGCGTGTTCGTCGGGCTGGCCGCGGGCATCGACGGTCTGGTGCATCTTTCGGACCTGTCCTGGCACGAGCCGGGCGAAGCGGCGGTACGCAACTACAAGAAGGGCCAGGAGGTCGAAGCCATCGTGTTGGCCGTCGATGTCGACCGAGAACGCATCTCGCTCGGCATCAAGCAGCTCGATTCCGATCCGTTCACCAGCTACACCTCGGTGAATGACCGCGGCGCTTCGGTGACCGGCAAGGTCAAGATGGTCGACGCGCGTGGCGCCGAGATCCAGTTGAACGACGACGTGACCGGTTATCTGCGCGCCTCCGAAATCAGCCGTGACCGTGTCGAAGACGCGCGCAACGTGCTGAAGGAAGGCGACGAGGTCAGCGCCGTGATCATCAACGTCGACCGCAAGACGCGTTCGATCCAGTTGTCGATCAAGGCCAAGGACAACGTCGACAACCAGGAAGCGATGCAGCGTCTGGCGCAGACCAGCGAGCGTGAAAACGCCGGCACGACCAGCCTGGGCGCATTGCTGCGCGCCAAGCTCGACAACCAGAAGGACAATGGCTGATCCGTTGAGCGGCAGCGCCGAATGACCCGCTCCGATCTGGTTGCGCAGCTGGCTGAGCGATTCAGCCAGCTGACGCATCGCGACACGGAGTTCGCGGTCAAGACGATCCTCGATGCGATGTCGGCGGCCTTGGCCAAAGGCCATCGCATCGAAATCCGCGGATTCGGCAGCTTCTCGATCAACCGCCGGCCGCCACGTGTGGGCCGCAACCCGCGCTCCGGCGAGCAGGTGGTGATTCCCGAGAAGCTCGTGCCGCACTTCAAACCCGGCAAGGCGCTGCGCGAATCCGTCGACGCCCATGTACCGGTCGCCGCGGAGCCGGTCGATCCTGGGGCGCGCGCTGCAGGTCATTCCGGCGGCGATTGACGCTCCGCGGCCCCTGCCCCGGCCGGTAGAATCGGGCCGCCTGTTGCGATGCGAACCCTTGCCGATGCGAACGCTAGTCTGGCTCGTTCGAGCCGCCATTTTCTTCACGCTGTTTGCGTTCGCGCTGAACAATCAGCAGGAGGCGGGCGTACGCTGGTTCTTCGGCCAGGAATGGCGCGCCCCGATGGTCTTCATCGTGCTGACTGCCTTCGCGCTGGGCTGCGCGCTGGGTGTGTTCGCGATGGTGCCGAGCTGGTGGCGCCACCGCCGCGAGGCGCGCAAGCACGCGCCCGTCATTGCCGCCGCGATCGAGTTGCCCGCATCGAACGCGGCGCCAGATGTCACGCTACAGCACCCGCCCCGCGATGGGCTTTGACCTGCAGTGGCTTCTGCTTGGGCTGCCGCTGACCTTTGCGCTCGGCTGGCTCGCGTCACGCTTCGATTTGCGTCAATGGAAGCGTGAGCAGAACGATTCGCCGAAGGCCTACTACAAGGGCCTGAACCTGCTGCTGAACGAACAGCACGACAAGGCGATCGACGCCTTCATCGAGGCGGTGCAGCAAGACCCCGACACATCCGACCTGCATTTTGCGCTGGGCAACCTGTTTCGTCGCCGCGGCGAATTCGAGCGCGCGGTGCGGGTGCACGAGCACCTTCTGAATCGTGCCGATTTGCCCCGCAGCGAACGCGACCGTGCCCAGCATGCGCTGGCGCAGGACTTCATGAAGGCCGGCCTGTTCGACCGCGCCGAGAGCGCCTTTCTCGCACTCGACGGAACCGCATTCGACACCGAAGCGCGGCTGGCCCTGCTGACGCTGCACGAACGGTCGCGCGACTGGCGCGCGGCCGTCGAGGTGGCGCAAAAACTCGAGAATCGCGGCACCGGATCGTTCGCGTTGCGCATCTCGCACTACTGGTGCGAGATCGCACTCGAGGCAGACGCCCGACACCAGAGCGATGAGGCTGCCAGTGCGCTCGAACGGGCGCGCGAGGCCTCGCCACAGGGCGCACGTCCGCTCGTGCTGGCAGGCCAGCGCGCCGCGCGGCGGGGCGACCATGCCGAGGTGCTCGCGCTGTGGGGTGTGCTGATGGTGGCGCACCCGGCGGCATTCAACCTGGTGGCGCGCGAATATGCGCTGAGTGCACTGGCGAGCGGCGGCGCGCCGGCCGCGATCGAACGCCTGCGCGATCTGGACGCGCGCGCTCCGACGATGGACCTGCTCGATG
>JANMAW010000142.1:0-1638 GCA_031360005.1 Rhizobacter sp. | reverse complement strand
GGCAACCCGCTCTTCGCCATCGCCACGCCCGTGACGAGGCCCCAGGCGGCGATTCCGAGCGAGACGCCGATCATGTCGCGCGCGCCGCGCGCGAATTCGGGGTGGCGCCAGACCGGGCGCGGCAGCACTTCGCTCATCGGATGGATTGTCCTATGGGCGCCGCGACCGTCACGCGGCGGGCCCTGGTCTGCGAACTCAGCGAGCGCGACTCGCCATCGCCAGCAGCCTTTCGACTCGTTCCTCGGTCGACGGGTGGGTAGAAAACAGCCCACGCAAACCGCCGGCGGAGAGCGGATTGATGATCATCATCTGCGCCGTCTCGGGGTGCTGCTCGGCCGGCGCCAGCGGGATGCCCTGGGCGTGGCGATGGATTTTCTGCAACGCGCTGGCGAGCGCCTGCGGGTCGCCCGAAATCTCGGCACCGCCGCGGTCAGCTTCGAACTCGCGCGCGCGGCTGATCGCCATCTGGATCAGGGCCGCGGCGATCGGAGCCAACAGCATCACCAGCACGCCGACGATCGGATTGGTCGACCGGCCTTCGCTGTTGCGGCCGCCGAAGAACATCGCGAAGTTGGCGAGCATCGAGATCGCACCGGCCATCGTCGCGCTGACGGTGCTGATCAGGATGTCGCGGTGACGCACGTGGGCGAGCTCGTGCGCCATCACGCCGCGCAACTCGCGCTCCGACAGCACGCGCAGGATGCCGGTGGTGGCGGCGACCGCGGCATGCTCGGGGTTGCGGCCCGTGGCGAAGGCGTTGGGCGCGTCTTCGTTGATCAGGTAGACCTTCGGCATCGGCAGCTGCGCCCGCTGCGCGAGCTCGCGAACCATGCGGTAGAACTGTGGCGCGGAACTCTCGTCGACCTGCTGCGCGTTGTACATCTTCAGCACCAGCTTGTCGGAAAACCAGTAGCTGAAGAAGTTCATGCCGAGCGCGATGACGAGCGCGAGCATCATGCCCTGGCGCCCGCCCAGCACCGAGCCGATGGCCATGAAGAGCGCGGTGATCGCCGCCATCAGGACGGCGGTCTTCATCAGGTTGAACATTGTGTGGCGTCCTTGTTCGCGATCAGAGCCGCATAGATGCGGGCAGCCCGCGCGAGTTCAACGTTCGAGCAGCGAGAAGACCATGCCGGGGGCGAGCGCCTTGCCGTGCAGGAACTCGGCCGCCGGCTGGCGCTTGCCGCCCGCGCGCTGCAACTCGGTGAGCCGCACGGCGCCTTCGCCGCACGCCACCGTGATGCCGGCATCGTCGACGGCCAGCACTTCGCCAGGTGTGCCGCTGCCGCGCGCCAGCGTGCCACGCCAGCACTTGATCGTGTCGCCGGCGAGCACGGCGGTCGCGCCGGGGAACCGGTCGAAGGCTCGCATGCGGCGCTCGATGCCCGTGGCACTCTCGCGCCAGTCGATCGCCGCCTCGGACTTGTCGACCTTGTGCGCGTAGGTCACGCCATCGGGGGGCTGCGGGTTGCGCACCAGGCCGCCGCAGGCCGCCAGTTCGAGCGCTTCGACGATCAATCGGCCGCCCAGCGTCGCGAGCTTGTCGTGCAGGCTTGCGGTGCTGTCGTCGGCTGCGATGTCAAGCGATTCGACGAGCAGCATGTCGCCGGTGTCCAGCCCGGCGTCCATCTGCATGAT
>JANMAW010000104.1:0-5187 GCA_031360005.1 Rhizobacter sp. | reverse complement strand
CCGCTAGACTGGCGGCACATCAAGACCAGGAGACACCGATGCTCGTCCTCTGCGGTTTCAGCGTTTCGAACTACTACAACAAGGTCAAGCTCGCGCTGCTCGAAAAGGGGGTGCCGTTCACCGAGGAGACGGTCAAGACCGGCAGCAAGGACGAGGCCGTGCTCGAAGCGACACCGCTGGGCAAGATACCCTTCATCCGCACCGCGCAAGGCACGCTGTGCGAGAGCCAGGCGATCCTCGACTACATCGAGGCGGCCCACCCGAACCCGCCGCTGCTGCCTGCCGACCCCTGGCAGGCGGCCAAGGTGCGCGAGTTGATCACCTTCATCGACCTGCATCTGGAACTTGTCGCACGCGAGCTCTACCCGAAGGCGTTTTTCGGCGGCGACCTGAGCGAGGCCAACGCCGCGCGCATCCGCAAGCTGCTGACGAAGAACATCGCCGGCTTCAAGCGGCTCGCGAAGTTCTCGCCGTATGTCGCGGGTGCGACGTTCACGCAGGCCGACTGCGCCGCGTGGACGAGCCTGCCGATCGTGTCGATGGCCACCCGGGGCGTTTACGGCGAAGACTTGCTGAGCGCCGGCGGCGTCGACTGGAAACCCTACGTCAAGCTCGTCGGCGAGCGACCCAGCGCTCAGCGTGTGACGGCCGATCGCAAGGCCGATCAGGAGCGGGCCGCCGCCGCAAAGGGCGGCTGACTCCAGGCGGAGCCGAACCCACGCATCGGGCGGCGGTCAGACGGCCAGCGCGCCCGGCTGGACTTTCGCAGCGGCGGCCACGGCGGCCGTCACCTCCTTGCGAAAGCGGTTCAGCTCCTGGACGCTGGCGAAGCTGCGCTCCATCAGCAGGCTCATGTTGTGCAGGATGCGCTCGACGACCTTGTTCTCCCAGACCGCGTCGAACTGGATCTGCTTGTCGAGCCAGTATTCCAGCCACTCGGGGTTCGGCAGTCGGCTTTGCACGGTGTCGCGCGGGAACAGCGCGACATTGACGTGAAGGTTGGTCGGGTGCAGCGCCTGCGCGGTGCGACGCGCGCTGGCCATCAGCACGCCGACCTTGGCGAACGCTGCGCGCGCTTCGTCGCCGAACTTCTGCAGCGCGCGCTTCATGTAGCGCAGGTAGGCGCCGCCGTGCCGCGCCTCGTCGCGCGCGAGGGTTTCGTAGATCGCCTGGATCACCGGCTCGGTGTGCCACTCCGCCGCGCGGCGATACCAGTGGTTCAGCCGGATCTCGCCGCAGAAATGGAGCATCAGGGTTTCGAGCGCCGGCGCTGGGTCGAACTCGAATCGCACCTCGTGCAACTCTGCTTCGGTGGGCACCAGATCGGGCCGGAACTTGCGCAGGTACTCCATCAGCACCAGCGAGTGCTTCTGCTCTTCGAAGAACCACACGCTGATGAACGCGCTGAAGTCGCTGTCGTCGCGGTTGTCGCGCAGGAACATCTCGGTGGCCGGCAGCGCCGCCCACTCGGTGATGGCGTTCATCTTGATGGTCTGCGCCTGCTCGTCGCTGAGCTTGCTGGCGTCGAAATGGTCCCAAGGGATGTCCTTGTCCATGTTCCAGCGAACGGCTTCGAGCTGCTTGAAAAGTTCAGGGTAGATCATGGCGGTCGTGTCTCGTGGTCGGCGGGATTCTAGTCTCGCCATTTGACCGTACAGGCGCCGCAACACCGCAGATGCGGATCGTCCATGCCGGTCGTGGGGTCAAGCACGCGGCGATGCATCCAAAACGCGCCGCAATGCGTTGAATAGACTGATCGGTTATATTTAATACCATTCAGTCACATCGCAACCCCATGCATCCCGTCGCTCCTGCCGCCGAGCTTTCAGCCATCGCCCACCGGGCGGAGGAACTTCACACACTCTGGCGCCTCCAACACCCACGTCCGGGCGTGCCGAGCCGTACCAAACATTCGTCGGCAGGGCGGCGCCAGTTCTTTTTCGTTGCGGAGCCGCCGATTCGTTTCGGTTGCAGCCTTGCGGGGGCTTATCTCCTCCCTCCTCCCTCCCTGATTCCCCCAGGGGCGCTTCGCAACTCTCTTGTCTCTTCCGGGGGCCGCAATGCATGGCCCCCGGTCACCTGATCGATGCGGCGCGTCGCCGTCATCGGCTCGGGCATCTCGGGGCTGGCGGTCGCGCACGGCCTGCGCGCACAGGCCCGCGTGACGTTGTTCGAGGCCGCCGACTACTTCGGCGGCCACACCCATACCGTCGACATGACGCTGGGCGGCGTCACCCATGGGGTCGACACCGGCTTTCTGGTGCTCAACGAGCGCACTTATCCGAATCTGCTGCATCTCTTCGAGCAACTCGGCGTCGAGATCGCAACGTCGGACATGTCGTTCTCGGTGCAGGTGCCCGACATCGATCTGGAGTGGAGCGGCAGCGACCTCAACACCGTGTTCGCGCAACGCGCCAATCTGTTGCGGCCGCGCTTCTGGCGCATGTTGGCGGACCTGTTGCGCTTCAATCGCCTCGCCAACGCCCTCGCGTCGAGCGGCCAGGCGGACGCGCTCGAGCAGCCGATCGGCGATTTCCTGGCTCAGCACGGCTTCAGCGACGAGTTCCGCGACTGGTACTTCCTGCCGATGATCGGCTGCATCTGGTCGTGTCCGGTCGACCAGATGCTGCGCTTCCCGGTCGCGACGATGATCCGCTTCTGCCACAACCACGGGCTGATCCAGGTGGCCAATCGCCCGCAGTGGTACACGGTGCGCGGCGGGGCTCGCAACTATGTGCGCAAGATGCTGGCCACCGTGCCCGACGCGCGCTTGAACACGCCGGTCCGCAGCGTGCGCCGACCGCGCGCCGACGCTGCCGATCAGGCGGTGCTCGTGAGCACCGACGCCGGGACCGAACGCTTCGACGAGGTCGTGATGGCCTGCCACAGCGACCAGTCGCTGGCCCTGCTGGCCGACGCCAGCGCGGATGAATCCGCGGTCCTCGGCGCGATTCGCTACCACCGCAATCGCGCGGTGCTGCACACCGACACCGCGGTGCTGCCGAAGCGCCGGCTGGCCTGGGCCGCGTGGAACTACGAGCGCGCGGCGCAAGACTCGCGCGAGCGCTCGGCGGTGTGCCTGCACTACCTGCTCAACCGGCTGCAGCCTCTGCCTTTCGACACGCCGGTCGTGGTATCGCTGAACCCGGTCGACGAGCCGCGCGCCGACACGGTGCACGGCGAGTTCGACTACGCCCACCCGGTGTTCGACCTGGACGGCATCAACGCGCAACAGCGCGTGCCCGAAGTGCAAGGCCGGCGCCACACCTGGTTCTGCGGCGCCTGGACGCGCTACGGCTTCCACGAAGACGGCCTGATGTCGGGCCTGGCGGTGTGTGACGGCCTGCGTCTGCGGTGGGCCACCACGCCCCACGAACCCATGCTGGTGGCGGCGTGATCGGTGCCCCCAACGTCGCGCTGATCGGTACCGGCGAGGTGCGCCACACGCGCGTCCGCCCGGCCCGCCACAGCTTCGTCTACCCGACCTATTTCCTGATGCTGCCGCTGCGCAGCCTGCGTGCATCGCCTTGCGCGGTGCTGCCGCGCAACCGCTTCGGGCTGATCAGCTTCCATGACCGCGACCACGGCGACGGTGGTGGCGACAGCCTGGGCTGGCTCGAAAAGCTGCTGGAACGCGAAGGCGTGCGCGACGCCGACGGCGAGGTCTGGCTGCACTGCTACCCGCGGGTCCTGGGTTTTGCATTCAAGCCGGTCAGTTTCTGGTATTGCCACCGCGCCGATGGTTCGCTCGCGGCGGTGGTCGTCGAGGTCAACAACACCTTCGGCGAGCGCCACTGCTACCTGCTCACCGGGCCCGAGCTCGGCTTCGGCCGCGAGCTGCGTGCGGCCAAGGTCTTTCACGTCTCGCCGTTCTGTGAAGTGGCGGGCAGCTATCGCTTCCGCTTCATGCGCAATGATCTGCATCCGGACGGCGCAGCGCCGCGTGGCGCTCAACTCATGAGTGCTGCAAGGACCGTCGCGCGCATCGACCACCACGACGATCGGGGCTTGCTGATCCGGACCAGCGTGTCGGGCGCGTTGCGACCGCTCACCGCGGCACGCCTGCGCGCAGCGTTCTTCGGCATGCCGCTGATGACGCTGGGCGTGATCGCCCGCATCCACTGGCAGGCATGGAAGTTGTGGCGCAAGCGCGTGCCGTTCATCCGCAAGCCGGCACCGCCGACGACTTTCACCACGCGTTGAATCCATCTCCACCAACCGCCAACGACCCATGAGCCGCAGCCGCACTCTGATCCCGCCTCCACTGGCCGATTCGGCGCCCGCCGCCGCACGTGCCTTGTTCGGTCTGATGAAGCGCCTGAAACACGGCACGCTCGGCATTCGGTTGCCCGACGGCGGTTGGCTCAGCTTCGGCGACGCCACCGGCACGGGTCTGCGCGCCGCGATCCGGTTGCGCAACTGGAACGTCTGCGCGGCTGCGCTGAAATCGGGCGACATCGGTGTCGCCGAGAGCTTCATCGCCGGCGACTGGAGCACGCCCGACCTGACGGCGCTGCTCACGCTGTTCATCGCCAATCGCGACGAGCTCGAGGCGGTGATCTACGGCACCTGGTGGGGCGCGTTGCTGTACCGCGCCAGGCACCTGTTCAACCGCAACTCGCGCCAGGGGAGCAAGAAGAACATCCATGCGCACTACGACCTGGGCAATGAGTTCTATCGACTCTGGCTCGACCCGACGATGAACTACAGCAGCGCCTGGTTCGAAGGCGACCGCTCGGGCGACCTGGTGCAGGCGCAGTGGGCCAAGGTGCGCCGCGTGCTGACCGAGTGCGACGTCAAGCGCGGCGACCGCGTGCTCGAGATCGGCTGCGGCTGGGGCGCGCTCGCCGAAGCGGCGGCGCGTGATTTCGGTGCGACCGTGACCGGCGTGACCTTGTCGCGCGAGCAACTCGCGTGGGGCCGGCAACGTCTGGCCGACACCGGCCTGGCGGGCGAGTTGCGCTACCAGGACTACCGCGACATCGACGACGGCCCGTTCGACGCGATTGCTTCGGTCGAGATGTTCGAGGCGGTCGGTCGCGAGTACTGGCCGGGCTTTTTCGAGACCCTGAAGAAGCAGCTCAAGCCCGGCGGCAAGGCCTGCATCCAGAGCATCACGATCCGCGACGACCTGTTCGAGCGCTATGTGAAGTCGACCGACTTCATCCAGCAGTACATCTTCCCCGG
>JANMAW010000055.1:0-2146 GCA_031360005.1 Rhizobacter sp. | reverse complement strand
TGCGCGCTCGATGCTCGGAAGTGCTCGAGCAGTTCCATTCCCGACAGCGTCTCGGGCACGAACACCGAGGGTTGCAGCCCTTCGGACAGGGACAGCGGCTTGCCGCGCATCACCTGCTGCAACAGGGTCTGCGCCGAGATCACGCCGATCACGTCGTCGAGCCCGCCGCGGCACACCGGGTAGCGCGAATGCTCCTCGTCGGCGATCACCTCGAGCACGTCGTCGGACGAACCGGCGGCCTCGAGCCAGACGATTTCGGCCCGCGGGATCATCATCGAGCCGACCTGTCGGTCGTCGAGGCGGAACACGTTGCGCACCATCTGGTGCTCCTGCGCCTCGATCACGCCGGCGTCCAGACCTTCTTCGAGGCTGGCGTTGATCTCCTCCTCGGTGACGCTGCGGTCGGGGTCGCCCCTGATGCCGAACAGCCGCAGCGTCGCCTCGGTGCACCACGACAGCAGCTTGATGAACGGCCGCGTGATCAGCGACAACCACTCCATCGGCCGTGCCACCACCCGTGCCACCGTCTCGGGATACATCAGCCCGAAGCGCTTCGGCACCAGCTCGCCGAAGATGATGGTGATGAAGGTGATCGTCAGCACCACCATCGCAGTGGCGCTGATGTCGGCGCCGCGTTGGCTGATGGGGAATGTCGCGTACAGCCAGTGCGAGAACGGCGCCGAGAACGCGGCGTCGCCGACGATGCCATTGAGGATGCTGATCGATGTGATGCCAACCTGCACCACCGACAAAAACTTGGTCGGGTTCTCGTGCAGGTCGAGTGCCGCCTGCGCCCCCGAATCGCCCGCCTCCAGCATCACTTGCAGCCTGGCCCTGCGGCTCGCGGTCAGCGCCATCTCCGACATGGCGAACAGCGCGTTCAGCAGGATCAGGAAGAACAGAAGGGCAACGTCCATGCGGGGCGCGCAGCAATGAAGGAAATGCAGCGTAGCAGAATCCATGCTGCGCACCGTAGGATCGCAGCATGAACTACCTGATCGGCGATGTGCAGGGCTGCTGCGAGGCGTTGGACCGGCTTCTCGCCGAGATCGGCTTCTCGCCGTCGCGCGACCGCATCTACGTGCTCGGTGATCTGGTCAACCGCGGCCCGCAGTCGCTCGAAACATTGCGCCGGCTGCGCAGCTTCGGCGACGCGGCCACCTGCCTGCTCGGCAACCACGACCTGAACCTGCTCGCGGTGGCACACGGCGTGCGCAAGCCCCATTCCGGCGACACGATCACGGAAATCCTCGATGCCCCCGATCGCGATGCCTGGCTGAACTGGCTGCGGCACCGGCGCATGGCGGTGTTGGAGCACGGCTGGCTGATGGTGCACGCCGGCGTCGTGCCGCAGTGGGACGTGACGCAGACGATGCAACTCGCCGCCGAGGTCGAAGCAGTGCTGCGAAGCGACGCGCTCGCGGAGTTCCTGCCGCTGATGTATGGCGACCAGCCTGCGCGCTGGAGCGAATCTCTCGCCGGCGCCGAGCGCTGGCGCTTCATCATCAATGTGCTGACGCGCACGCGCTTTGTCTCGGCTGATGGCACGCTCGACCTCGTCACCAAGGACGGCGCCGACGGCGCCCCCGAAGGCTACTGCCCGTGGTTCGATGCGCCGCAGCGGCGCACCCGCGGCACGCGGATCGCCTGCGGCCACTGGGCGACGCTCGGCCTGCTCGATCGGCCCGACCTGCTGGCCCTCGATACCGGCTGCGTCTGGGGCCTGCGTCTGACCGCGGCGCGAATCGACGGCGGCCGGCGCGAGATCATCCAGGTCGATTGCGGCTGAGCCGGGCTCGCAAGAGCGCGCCTCGATACAATCATCGCTCGCTGCTTTTCCGGGAGACGTGGCCGAGCGGTTTAAGGCTGCAGTCTTGAAAACTGCCGAGGGGGCAACCCCTCCGTGAGTTCGAATCTCACCGTCTCCGCCGGATTTTGGGTGGCCTGCTTGAAGCCGGATTGTGGTGCGCGGGCGGAACCTGCTCACCGACCCGGCGCCGCCTTCGGCATCGGCGCCTGCCCTGCCCGCATCCTTTCGACGACTTGCTGCGCGCCCGCGGCCATCAGGCGCGCGTCGGAGCCGATCGTGACGAACTGGAAGCCCTTGGCGATGCGTTTCAGCGCCGCTTCGGTACTGCCGTTGTGG
>JANMAW010000008.1:0-4273 GCA_031360005.1 Rhizobacter sp. | reverse complement strand
TTGGTGCCCATGAAGACGAGATTGCTCTGCTCGAGCGGCCCTTCAGCGTCATCTCGGCGGTCAGCGAACTTCTCCACCGGAAGCGACTCGCCGGTCATCGCCGCCTGGGCGATGAACAGATCCCGCGCGGCGAGCACCCGGCAGTCGGCCGGAATCATGTCGCCCGCCGACAGCGCCACCAAGTCGCCCGGCGCCAGTTTGCGAATGGGAATCTCGAGTCGTTTCGGCGGGGCCCGCGTGTCGGCAGTCTTCGTACCGGGGGCGCGCCGGATCACGGTGGCGGTATTGCTGACCATCGCCTTCAGACTCTCGGCGGCCCGGTGCGAGCGGCCCTCCTGCACGAAGCGGATCAGGGTGCTCAACACCACCATGACACCGATGACGATGGTGGCCTTGGCGTCCCCGCTCAGGTACGACAGCACCGCCAACACGGTCAACAGCAGGTTGAACGGGTTCTTGTAGCAATGCCACAGGTGCAGCCACCAGGGCAGCGGCCTCTCATGCTCGACTTCATTCGGGCCACTGCGGGCCAGGCGCGCGGCGGCTTCGCGCGCGCTCAGGCCATCCGGGTGGGATTTCAGGCGGGCGATCGCTTCCGCGGGTTCGTCGCGCGCGACCCGCAACAAATCGCGTGCCAATTGCTGGGGTGCGGCCTGCGTCGGGCCACGGCCGGCGAGCGTGTCCAGCAGCGGATGACGAGCGAAGTGCTTGAGCGTGCGGCGGCGGCGCAGGAAGCCGCTGAACCCATCGGCCAGGAAGTGATGCGCGGCTACCGAACGGCTCATGTCAGGGCGTGATGTGTTTCGCGTCCGGTTCTTCGGCGTGACCTTGCCTCACGCTTCGATGATCACGTTCAGCGCATTGGTGTCGGCGGCCCTGTCGAACGTCTCGTAGGCCGGCAAGACCCGGTCGGCCGTGAAGCAGTGCTGCTTCGCGTCGATGCGTTTGGACTGCACGTTCCTGAGCAACATCGGAATCGAAACCGTGTTGACCAGCCTTGTGGTGTTCGTCACGTTGTGCGAGCACAACCTCTCCAAGTGCAGGTCGACGGCCTCCATGCGAGGATTCGAACACGCGAGGGAAGCGCGCGACGTGATGCAGCGCAATCCGTGCAACGGTCGGCGAGAGCGGCAGGGGCTGGCAAGCTGCCACCGCCCGAGCACAAGACCTTCGCCGCGGCGCGCTGTCGGTCGCGCTGCAGCCGATGGTCCTGCTGCTGCTTGCTGCGACGCTGCTGTACGCGCTTCTGGGCAGCGTGTTCGACAGCGTCGTGCTGCTGTCTATCGTCGCCGTGGCCGCCATCTCGGTCTACCAGGAATTGCGCACCAGCGGGTGCTCGAAGCCCTGCACGACCTGGCGAGCCCGCGCAGCACCGTGGTGAGAGACGGCGCGGTCAAGTGCATCTCGATCCACACTGGGTGCTTGCACTGCTCTTGCTGCCGACCGCGTGTGCGCTGTCGCGCGTGATCCTGTCGCGAGGAGCCCCACGTCAGACGTAGTGCGCAGCGGCATCGCGTGATGCCGCCACAGGCGCTCCGCGGAATTGATACAGGTCAATACCGATCGGCGGGACGGCCCGTAAATTCTGGGCACCGAACGAGAAGAGACATGAACGCGTCAGCATCCGCCCAGCCACTCTCCGGATCGGCGTCAAGCGGTTTTGCGGCAATACCGGCCAAAGTGCTGCATTGATCGTCGCGCTGCCTGCCCTGCTCGTCGCCCTGTGGATGCCGACTTCCGCAGGGCTACTGGGGATCTTCGTGCTGACGCACTGGCCTTGGATGGGGTATTTGACGCGGACGGCTTGAGGCCTCTACTCGTTCTTGCGGCCCTGCCAAGTCTTTGCACGATTCTCACGAAAGGAAAATTTGAAATGAGCCTCTTCCACGCCGTAGTCTGGACCGACCACCGGTCGGCCCAGGTGTTGCAGTTCGACGCTGAGCATGTATCGACCGAGACGGTTCGAGCGCACACGCACCACACCGCTCAACACGGCAGCGCCGTGCGCTCGCAGCACGAGTTTTTCGGCGAGGTATGCGATGCGCTCGACGGCATCGCAGAGGTGCTGGTGACCGGCTCGCACACGACGCTTGCCGACTTTCGCAACTACGCCGACAAACATCGGTCGCAGACTGTGTCGCGCATCGTCGCTTACGAGGTGGTCGATCATCCGAGCGAAAACCAGCTCCTGGCTCTGGCGCGCAAGTACTTTGTCAAATTCGATCAAATGGCCGGAATCTCCGCGCCGACCTGACTTCGGCGAACCAGCGTGGTCAGCTTGTCGGCCGGTCGCGACTCCCTCGGCCCTGCAGCGGCCACCGGCTCGTCGAACGAAGTGCTGTCGAAGTTGGCGGCCGCTGATCCGCCTAAGCCGACTTTCTTCGCCGATGAACTCGAAGCGGCAGACCGAAACCGGGAAATGCAGGGGCCATCGAGCGTTGCGGTTCGGGTCGCACCTGCGTCAAGCGAAGTGCAGGGCTTCGCCCAACGGGTCAAGTGCGAGCAGGTTCCCGATCCTCCCAACGCGTACCCGCTCGATCATCGTCTCGAGCGCGAGCCCCACCTGCTCCGCACTCGGTGGCCGGCCGGCGCGCCCGCTCAAGCCGGCAGCGAAGACCACCTGCCAGGGCGGCCCCGCTGCGCGCGATTCGGCGACGAGCTCGTCGAAGCTCGCCAACTCGTCAGTGCCCTTGTCGACGCACATCAGCGGTGCAAGAGTCCCGCCGCCACCAGCCGCAAACCGCTTGCATTGCGCTGGCGTCGCGTCATCCGGCAACCCGACGGTCGCGAAGACGAAGAGCAGTCGTTGCGGCTCGGGTTCCGCCGAGGCCGCTCGTAGCAACTGGTCGAAATGCGAAGTCCTGTCCATCTTGCAAGAGTCGCCTCGATCGACGCCGGCGTGCTTGCGCTGCATCAAGTACTGAAGAAACCTGAAGGATTTTTGCAAATGCGACCGCGACGACACCCAAATGGCCGTGGCCTTGCGCGGCAACGTGAAGGAGGGCTTTTTCTTCGGCGGTGTCGGTGCGTTGCCGCTCGGCGATCAGATCCGCAGTCCGCGCGAGCTTATGGATCGGTCGCTGACGCGCGACCCGGCTCTCGCGCTCCGAGCGCGGCGTGAACCGGGCCCGATCAGGTCTTGCTTCGAACCCGCCTTAGCAATCATGTACCACGGCGAGCGGCTCAACGGCAGTACCCACCTGATCGGGGCGGTGCTTGCGGCAACCGGCGCCGCGGTGTTGGTCGTGCTGGCCGCGCGTCAGGGCGACGCTTGGAAAATCGTCAGTTTCAGCATCTATGGGGCAATGCTGCTGGCCCTCTACACCTTGTCCACGCTGTACCACAGCACGCGCGGCAGGGTGAAAGACGTGTTTCGGAAACTGGATCACTGCTCGATTTATCTGCTGATTGCAGGCACCTATACGCCGTTTACCCTGGTCACTCTGCGGGGCGCATTGGGCTGGTCGCTCTTCGGGACAATCTGGGGACTGGCGATCCTCGGCATCGTTCAGGAAGCCTGGCTGGCCACAGGCACCAGGATCCTTTCGGTGGTCATCTATGTCCTGATGGGCTGGCTTAGCTTGGTCGCGGTCAAGCCGCTGGTCACGGCGTTGACCCCGGCGGGATTCGCGTGGCTTGCCGCAGGCGGCCTGTGCTATACCGGCGGCATCGTTTTCTACGCGCTCGACGAGAAGTTGCGTCATGGGCACGGCATCTGGCATGTGTTCGTGCTGGCAGGCAGCGCCAGCCATTACCTTGCGATATTGCTATACGTTGCGTAGGCCGACTCTCTTGGCAACGTAGCGGACATGCAGCGTTTCCGTTGACGCGTCGATACCGTACAGGACAGCGGCCCACGCTGCGCAAAAACGCCATTGAGAGGCCATCCTTTGAGCGTATGGACAAGGAAAGCGGTCGGGTCGACCGGCGCCGCTAGACCACCCTGGACACGGACATGACCGAGATCAACGACGGTTCACTGCCGCCGGCGTAAGTTGCGCGCTCGCATTCCGGAGACATCGACCCATGCAAGACATTGCGAGCCCCCAAGCCCACACCGTCGCCAACCTGCCTGCCCAGGCCATCAGTGAAGAAGTGCTGATTGAAAAATACGCGAAGGGCGACGAGCGGTCGGTCGAAGCGGTGAACCGCCGCGTTGCGCGGGCGTTGGCGCAGGCCGAACCGGCCGACCAGCGCGTGCTGTGGGAGGAGCGATTTGCCGAAGCGCTGCGCCTCGGGTTCGTGCCGGCCGGGCGCATCCAGTCGGCTGCCG
>JANMAW010000657.1:0-2020 GCA_031360005.1 Rhizobacter sp. | reverse complement strand
GCGCAGCGTGCGTGCCGACAGCCCCTTCGGGCCGACGGTCTGCTGGTAGACGAGAAAGGTTTCGAGGATCGCGTGCGGGTCGCGCTGGTACAGGTCGTCGCTGGCGACCTCGAGCATGCCGCCGCGCTCGAGGAATTTGGCCGTGATCGGGCGCATCGGCGCGTGCTGCGAACCCTCGATGCGCTCCTCGATGTTGAGCATCAGGATCAGGTTCAGCTGCGTCACCGCCTTGGCCGCCCAGTAATAGCGCCGCATCAGCACCTCGGACGCCCGCTGCGCCCGCGTCGACCGGTAGCCGAAGCTCTCGGCCACCGCGGTCTGCAGGTCGAACACGAGCCGGTCTTCGCGCCGGCCGGCAATCGTGTGCAGCCGGGCCCGGATCAGCTTCAGAAGGCCCTCGTTGCGGTTCAGCTGCTTGACCTCGAACGGCGTGATCAGCCCGTTCGCTGCCAGTGCCGCCCAGTTCTTGCCGAGGCCCGCGGCGCGCGCGATCCAGATCACCACTTGCAGGTCGCGCAAGCCGCCCGGGCTTTCCTTGCAGTTGGGTTCGAGCGCGTACGGTGTGTCTTCGTACTTCAGGTGGCGTTGCACCATCTCCAGCCGCTTCGCGCGCAGGAACGCTTTCGCATCCATGGCTTGGGTGTTGGCGTGGCGGAAGCTGTCGAACACGCGCCGCGAGCCGCACAGGTAGCGCGATTCGAGCAGAGCCGTCTGCACCGTCAAGTCGCTGCGCGCCAACGCGATGCATTCGCCGACGGTGCGCACGCTTGAACCTATTTCCAGACCGATGTCCCAGCACGCCGTGATGAAGGCCTCGATCGATGCCTTGAGCGCAGCGCTGGCGACCGTCGGCGTCGGCGGCAGCAGCACCAGCACGTCGACATCGGAGTGCGGGAACAACTCGCAGCGGCCGTAGCCGCCCACCGCCAGCAAGGCCGTGCCCGCGGGCATCCCGGCCTGGCCCCAGAGCGCCAGCAGCGTGTGGTCGACGTGTCGCGAAAGCGCGCGGATCAGCGTCGACGCGGCCGGAGCAGACGGCCGCGCGTCGCGGAAGCGGTCGAGCAGTGCTGCCTTGCCTTCACGGAAGCGCGCGCGAAGGTCGCCGATGTTCGCTGCGGCCGGCGGTGGCACATCCAGCACGGCGGCCATCGTCGGCTCGATCAGGCCGCGGTCACGAAGGCCGGCGGCGCCGGGCTGCCGGCCGACAGCGTCATTACTTCGAACCCGGTCTCGGTGACGAGCACGGTGTGCTCCCACTGTGCCGACAGCGACCGGTCCTTCGTGACGATGGTCCAGCCGTCGCCCATCTCGCGGATCTCGCGCCGACCGGCGTTGATCATCGGCTCGATCGTGAACATCATTCCCGGCACCAGCTCGTCGAGCGTGCCGGGCCGGCCGTAGTGCAGCACCTGCGGCTCTTCGTGGAACTTCTGGCCGATGCCATGGCCGCAGAACTCGCGCACCACCGAGAAGCCGTTGGTCTCGGCGAAGGTCTGGATCGTGTGGCCGATGTCGCCCAGGCGCACGCCGGGCCTGACCTTCGCGATCCCCTTCCACATGGCATCGAAGGTCATCTGGCACAGGCGCCTCGCCGCGATCGACCCTTCGCCGACGATGAACATGCGGCTGGTGTCGCCGTGCCAGCCGTCCTTGATGACGGTGACGTCGATGTTGACGATGTCGCCGTTCTTCTGCGGCCGCTCGTTCGGGATGCCGTGGCAGACCTGATGATTGATCGAAGTGCAGATCGACTTCGGGTAGGGCGTGTAACCGGGCGGCGCATAGTTGAGCGGCGCCGGGACCGCGTGCTGCACGTTCACGATGTGGTCGTGCGCGAGGCGGTCGAGTTCTTCGGTGGAGATGCCGGGCTTCACGTGCGGTGTCAGCAAGTCCAGCACTTCGGAGGCGAGGCGGCCGGCGACGCGCATCGCCTTGACATCGGCGGCCGTTTTGATCGTGATCGTCATGGGCACAGATTATCTCAGGCCGCAACGTTGCAGCTGCGCAGTCGTGCAGAGAA
>JANMAW010000627.1:0-1507 GCA_031360005.1 Rhizobacter sp. | reverse complement strand
GCTTGCCGGTGCGCCCGACCAGCATCGCGGTCATCGCGGTCGTGGTGGTCTTGCCGTTCGTTCCGGTCACCGCAAGCACCTTCGGCGCATAGCCGCGCCGGGTCTTCAGGTCGGCGAGCGCGTGCGCGAACAGCTCGAGCTCGCCCTGCACCGGGACGCCGGCCGCGGCGGCGCGCTGCAGCGGCGCGGCGATGCGCTCGTCGAACGGCGAGAGGCCGGGGCTCTTCAGCACCCGCTGCACGCCGGCGAAAGCCGCGTCGGTCAACGCGCCGTGCACCCACTGCGCGGTCGGCACGTGTTCGGCCAGCGCGGCCGCGTTCGGCGGCGGCTGGCCGGATGCCGCGCGCGAATCCCAGACCCGCACGTTCGCGCCGGCCGCGGCGCACCAGCGCGCCATCGCCAGCCCCGATTCGCCGAGGCCGAGCACCAGAACAGTCGTGTCGCGGAGGTCGTCCATCAGCGCAGCTTCAGGCTCGCCAGGCCAATCAGGCACAGCAGCATCGTGATGATCCAGAAGCGCACGACGACCTGCGTCTCCTTCCAGCCCGATTTCTCGAGATGGTGGTGCAGCGGCGCCATCTTCAGGATGCGCCGGCCGGTGCCGTATTTCTTCTTCGTGAACTTGAACCACGCGACCTGCACCATCACCGACAGCGCCTCGGCGACGAAGATGCCGCCCATGATCCCGAGCACGATTTCCTGGCGCGTGATGACCGCGATCGTGCCGAGCGCACCGCCGAGCGACAACGCGCCGACGTCGCCCATGAAGACCTGAGCCGGATGCGTGTTGAACCACAGGAACGCGAGCCCCGCGCCGGCCATCGCGGCACAGAAGATCAGCAACTCGCCGGCGCCGGGGATGTACGGGAAGATCAGGTACTTGCTGTAGACCGAGCTGCCGGTGATGTACGCGAAGATTCCGAGCGCCGAGCCGACCATCACGACCGGCATGATCGCCAGGCCGTCGAGACCGTCGGTCAGGTTCACCGCGTTGCTGGCGCCGACGATCACGAAATAGGTCAGCGCGATGAAGCCGAACACGCCGAGCGGGTAGCTGATGGTCTTGAAGAACGGCACCATCAGGTCGGCCTTCGGCGGCAGTTCGTTCGCGAAGCCGCTCTGCACCCAGCGGATGAATAGTTCGAGGACGCGCAGGTTCGAGGTCTCGCTGACGCTGAACGCAAGGTAGAGGGCCGCGACCAGGCCGATCACCGATTGCCACAGGTATTTCTCGCCGGACGGCATGCCCTCGGGGTTCTTGTGCACGACCTTGCGCCAGTCGTCGACCCAGCCGATCGCGCCGAAGCCGATCGTCACCAGCATCACGATCCAGACGAAGCGGTTGCTCCAGTCGAACCAAAGAAGTGTCGAGACGCCGATGCCGATCAGGATCAGCACGCCGCCCATCGTCGGCGTGCCGGTCTTCACGATGTGCGACTCGACGCCGTAGGCGCGCACCGGCTGGCCGATCTTCAGCGCGGTCAGGCGCCGGATCACCCACGGCCCG
>JANMAW010000624.1:0-1909 GCA_031360005.1 Rhizobacter sp. | reverse complement strand
CGGTCGACCTGGCGCTGAAGTGGTTCCCGCGCATCGTCGGCCTGCGCGCCGGCGAGCTGGTGTTCGACCGCCCCGCGGGCGAGGTCAGCGCGGCGATGTTGCACGAGCTGTACGCCACCGAGGGCGGCGCGTTGCCGCTGCAGGGCGATGCGCTGTTGCCGCTCGCCGCTGCAGCGCCACGCGTCGCGAACAATGTCCTACCGCTGATCCGCCCGGGCTGCCGATGAGCACGCCGGGCCGCCCCAGGTGCTCATGCTCCCGCTCGGCGGGACGGCGCGCAGCGCCAAGGGTGCACCAGTGACCACGGCCGCGCTTGCGATCGCCGGGCCGCGCGACCCGCAGGCGCTGCGCCGCGCAAGCGCGCTGCTGATCGGCGTGGTTCTGCTGTGGCCATTGCTGGTGCTCGCCGAGTTCAAGCCCTGGGCCTTGTTCGATGCGGGGAACCTGAAGGTCATCGCGGGCTTCCTGGCGGGCTTCCTGCCGCCCGCGACATCGGCCGGGTTCCTCGGGCTGCTCGGGCGCGCGACGATCGAGACGCTGGCGATGGCCACCGCCGGCATCGCGCTCGCCGCGGTGCTGGCGATCCCGCTCGCGTTCGCGATGACGCAGGCGCTGTCGATCTCGCGCATCGGCCCCGGCAACGCCCTCTGGCGCGGGCGTGTCGTTCGCAGCGCGGCCCGCGCACTGCTGATGCTGCTGCGCGCGATCCCCGAGGTCGTGTGGGCGCTGCTGCTGGTGCGCGCGCTCGGGCTCGGGCCCGCGGCCGGCGTGCTGGCGATCGCGATCACTTACGGCGGCATGCTCGGCAAGGTGTACGCCGAGATCCTCGAATCGAGCGACACGCGCCCGGCGCGCGCGCTGCTCGAAGCGGGCAGCGGCCGGCTCGCGGCGCTGTGCTACGGGCTGATCCCGGGCGCGGCGCAGGAGCTTGCGTCGTACACCGTCTACCGCTGGGAATGCGCGGTGCGCGCGTCGGTCGTGATGGGCTTCGTCGGCGCCGGCGGCCTCGGCCAGTTGATGGACCAGTCGATGAAGATGCTCAACGGCGGCGAGGCCAGCACGATCCTGCTGACCTTCCTGCTGCTGGTGCTCGTCGCCGACGCGCTCAGCGCCGCGCTGCGCCGGCTGCTCGCATGAGGCACGGCGCGGCCCCTGACGCGAACGCGCTGTCGGCTGCCGACCGTGCGCAGGCCGCGGGGCCGTGTGTCACCTGCCTGCTCGTCGCAGGTGCACTGGTGGCCGCGGTCGTCGCGAGCTTCGTCTACCTGAAGCTCGATTTCGGCGGGCTCGTTTCAGCAGATTCGATGCGATCGATGCGAAAGTTCGTCGCCGAGTTCTTCCCGCCCGACGTGTCCGCGCCGTTCCTCGCGAAGACCGCCTGGGCGGCGCTGCAGACGCTCGCGGTATCCGCCGTCGGCACGCTGCTCGCAGGGTGCGTCGGCGCGGCTCTGGCGCTGCCCGCGTCGGGTCGCTTCGGCGCGCCGCCACGGCAGCTCGCACGGCTACTGCTCAACGTGCTGCGCAGCGTGCCCGAGCTGGTGTGGGCCGCGCTGATGGTGCTGGCGGCCGGGCTCGGACCGCTCGCCGGCGCGCTCGCGCTGGCGCTGCACACGACCGGCGTGTTCGGGCGACTTTTCGCCGAAACGCTCGAGAACGCGCCGCGCGGCCCCGAGCGCGCGCTGCACGACGGCGGCAGCGGCGCGATCGCGGCCTTCGCCTACGGCATGCTGCCGCTTGCGCTGCCGCAATGGGTCGCGTACGGGCTGTATCGCTGGGAGATGAACATCCGCATGGCGGCGGTGCTCGGCTTCGTCGGCGCCGGCGGGCTCGGGCAGATGCTGTATTTCCACCTGTCGCTGTTCCAGCAGGCGCAGGCCGCAACGGTGCTGATCGCGATGTTCGGATTGGT
>JANMAW010000623.1:0-1907 GCA_031360005.1 Rhizobacter sp. | reverse complement strand
GTCGGCGTCGTCGGCGTACCTGGAATGAGCGATCGTGGTGACGCTGCTCCCCGGCTACGCCGAGCTGCACTGCCGCAGCAACTTCAGCTTCCTGACCGGCGCGTCGCACCCGGCCGAGCTGGTGCAGCGCGCGCAGCGGCTCGGGTATGCGGCGCTGGCGATCACCGATGAGTGTTCGCTGGCTGGTGTGGTGCGTGCGCACGTCGAGGCGCGAGACTGCAAGCTGCACCTGATCATCGGCAGCGAGATGCGCCTCACGCTGCCGGGCGCGCTCGGCCCGAAAGGCGACGGCGAGCGGCAGCCGCACGCCCGCCTGGTGCTGCTGGCGCAGACGCGGCGCGGCTACGGCAACCTGTCGCACTGGATCACGGTGGCGCGGCGCCGCGCGCCGAAGGGCGAGTACCTCGCGTACCCCGGCGACATCGAAGGCAAGGTGCCGAGCGCGCCCACGCTCGCCGGCCTGCCCGATTGCCTGGCGCTGCTGGTGCCCGACACGTCGCAATCCTTCGAGACCGTGTTCGCCCACGCGATGTGGCTGAAGACCTGGTTCCAGGATCGCGCAGCGATCGCGCTCGCGCTGCTGCGCCGCGCCGGCGATGAAGAGCTGTTGCATGTCGTGAAGCGCGTCGCGCAGTTCACCGGCCTGCCCGTTGTGGCCAGCGGCGATGTGCTGATGCATCTGCGTTCGCGCAAGCCGCTGAAGGACACGCTCGCCGCGACGCGGCTGAAGCTGCCGGTCGCGCAGTGCGGGCTGCGGCTCGAGCCGAACGCCGAGCAGCACCTGCGCTCGCGCACCCGGCTGGCGGCCCTCTACGAGCCCGAGTGGCTGGAGAACACGCTGGTGTTCGCGGGCCGCTGCAGCTTCTCGCTCGCCGAGCTGCGCTACGAGTACCCGCGCGAGATCGTGCCCGAGGGGCAGACGCCGGCCAGCCATCTGCGCGCGCTCACCTATGCGGGCTTGCGCAAGCGTTTCCCCGGTGCGACGGGCGACCGATGGCAGGCGCAGATCGAGCACGAGCTCGCGCTGATCACGCAGCTCGGATACGAACCCTATTTCCTGACGGTGGCCGACATCGTGCGCTGGGCGCGCGACCACGGCATCCTGTGCCAGGGCCGCGGCAGCGCCGCCAACTCGGTGGTGTGCTACTGCCTCGAGGTCACCGAGGTCAACCCGGACGAGGCCTCGCTGCTGTTCGAGCGTTTCATCAGCGCCGAGCGCAACGAACCGCCCGACATCGACATCGATTTCGAGCACCAGCGGCGCGAAGAGGTGATCCAGTACATCTACGCCAGGTACGGCCGGCACCGCGCCGCGCTGACCGCGGTGGTCATCTGTTACCGGCCGCGCTCGGCGCTGCGCGACGTCGGCCGCGCGCTCGGCATCGACCTGCAGCGCATCGAGCTGCTGTCGAAAAGCATGCACTGGTTCGACGGCAGCAACATCGACGCCGAGCGCCTGCGCGATGCCGGCTTCGACCCCGACGCGCCGGTCACCCGGTTGTGGATCGAACTGACGCAGCAGCTGATCGGCTTCCCGCGCCACCTGAGCCAGCACCCCGGCGGATTTGTGATCGCGCGCGACCAGATCGAGCAGCTCGTGCCGGTCGAGAACGCGGCGATGGAGAACCGGAGTGTGGTCCAGTGGGACAAGGACGACCTCGACGAACTGCGCCTGATCAAGGTCGACATCCTCGGGCTCGGCATGCTCAGCGTGCTGCGACGCGCGCTCGAGTTCATCGGCGCGAAGCTCGGCCGGGCGGTGCGGATGCAGGACGTGCCGCGCGAAGACTCCGCCACCTACGACATGATCTGCGCGGCCGACACCGTCGGCGCCTTCCAGATTGAGAGCCGCGCGCAGATGAGCATGCTGCCGCGGCTGAAGCCGCGCAGCTACTACGACCTGGTGA
>JANMAW010000546.1:0-4673 GCA_031360005.1 Rhizobacter sp. | reverse complement strand
GATGGCGCACCTGCAAAAATTCATCGACCGCTTCAAGGCCAAGGCGAGCAAGGCGAAGCAGGCGCAAAGCCGCGTGAAGGCGCTCGCGCGCATGGAAAAGCTCGGGCCGGTCCTGACGAGCGCGGACTTCCAGTTCGAGTTTCGCGAGCCGCTGAACCTGCCGAACCCGATGCTCGCGTTTTCGCAGGTGGCTTGCGGCTATCGCGCCGACGACGGCAGCGAGACCCGCATCATCGACAACATCAACCGCTCGGTGCTCGCAGGCCAGCGCATCGGCATCCTCGGCGCCAACGGCCAGGGCAAGTCGACGCTGGTGAAGACGATCGTCGGCGACCTGCCGCGCCTCACCGGCGACATCACCGAAGGCAAGGGCCTGTCGATCGGCTACTTCGCACAGCAGGAACTCGACGTGCTGTCGCTCGACGACGGCGCACTGATGCACATGATCCGCCTTGCCCGCGATGTCGGGCCGAATGCCCGCGAGCAGGAGCTGCGCGATTTCCTCGGCTCGTTCCGCTTCGTCGGCGAGATGGTCACGCAAGCCGTCGGCACCCTGTCGGGCGGCGAGAAGGCGCGCCTCGTGCTCGCGATGCTGGTGTGGCAGCGCCCCAACCTGCTGCTGATGGACGAGCCGACCAACCACCTCGACCTGACGACCCGCGAGGCGCTGAGCATGGCGCTGAACGAGTTCGAAGGGACCGTGATGCTGGTCAGCCACGACCGCGCGCTGCTGCGCGAGGTCTGCGACGAGTTCTGGCTCGTCACCGACGGCGCGGTCCAGCCTTTCGACGGCGACCTCGACGACTACCAGCGCTGGCTGCTCGACCAGTCGCGCGAGGCATCGCGCGAGCAGGCCCGAGGGGACAAGGCAAGGCGCAAGCGCGACGCCGCCGCGCCCGCGCCGGCAGCTCCTGCCACGCTTGCGGCGACGCCGCCCATCGCGGTGGGCCGGGGCAGCGAGCGCAAGGCGGCGGCATCGGCGCGCCAGCAACTGGGCTCGGATCTGAAGCCACTGCGCAAGGAGCTCGGCGGCATCGACCTCCGACTCGGCGTGTTGGTGAGCGACCGCGCGGCCTGCGAGGCGGCGATGGCTGCGCCGGGGCTCGCGCCGGCGCAGCGCGCCGAACACGGCAAGCGCCTGAAGCAGATCGGCGACGAGATCGATGTGCTCGAGGCGCGCTGGCTGGAACTCAGCACGCGGCTCGATGCGATGAGCGCGCAGCCTTCCAACTGAGACGGATCAGCGGGCCGCACGGCGACCGCAGTGCCCTCGCTCACCGCAGGGATTTAGGTTGTACGCAATCTAATTGCCAGCGTTGCAATATACTTCCGGCCATGGCAACGGCAACGGCACGCAAATCAACCCCTGCGAACGACCCGCAGGCGTTGCAGCGCCTGGACCACCAGCTCTGCTTCGCGCTTTACTCCAGCTCGCTGCTGATGACCAAGCTGTACAAGCCGGTGCTCGCGCCGCTCGGCCTGACCTACCCGCAATACCTGGTGCTGCTCGTGCTGTGGGAGACCGACGCGATCGGCGTCGGCGAGCTCGGCGCCCGCCTGACCCTCGACTCGGGCACGCTGACACCGTTGCTGAAGCGCATGGAGGCGGCCGGGCTGCTGGCGCGCGCGCGCGCGGTCAGCGACGAGCGCCGGGTCATCGTCAGCCTCACCGCGCCGGGGCGCGCGCTGCGCCGCCGGGCCGCGAACGTGCCGGTCGAGGTTGCGTGCGCGACGGGCTGCAAACTGACCGAACTCACCGAGTTGACCGCGCAGTTGCACACGCTGCGCTCCAACCTGGCCGGGCAACTCGACCCGGCCGCCCCTTGATTTCTCCACCCACCCTCGCCCCAAAGGAACTCTCCATGAAGATCGAAAAAGTTCTCTACACCGCCCACGCCACCTCGACCGGCGGCCGTGAAGGCGCCTCCAGGACGTCCGACGGCGTGCTCGATGTGAAGCTGACGACGCCGAAGGAACTTGGCGGCAACGGCGCCACCGGCACGAACCCAGAGCAGCTGTTCGCTGCCGGCTATTCGGCGTGCTTCATCGGTGCGATGAAACATGTCGCGATGCTGCAGAAGATCGCGCTGCCGGCCGACACCTCGATCAAGGCCGACGTGGGCATCGGCCAGATCCCGGCCGGCTTCGGCATCCAGGTCGCGCTGACGATCACCATCCCTGGCATGGAACGCGCCGCGGCCGAGAAACTCGTCGAGGCGGCGCACGGCGTGTGCCCGTATTCGAACGCCACCCGCGGCAACATCGACGTGACGCTGAAGGTGGCCTGAGCCGCCACTGCGCGCTCGTGGCGGCCGGCTCGCGCCTGGCCGGCTGCGGCCCGAAGCGGCCGGCGTCAGGACCCGGCGCTCATCAGCTGCAACATCAGTTCGATGCGCGCCTTCACCGGCGTCAAGTCGCCGGCCGAGGGCAGCGCGGCATGTCGATCGTCGGTGTGATCGACGATGCACCCATCCCCACATCGCGTGCTGCGCAGCACCGCCACCCCCAGCGCTGCGGCCTCGCGCAACGCAGTTTCGAGCGCGTGATGCACGCTCCCGTTGCCGGTGCCGGCGACGACGATGCCGCGCACGCCCTGCGCGCACAGCGACCGCACGATGGCCCCGCTCGCTCCCGCGTGGCTGAGCACGATCTCGACGCGTGGCCACAGCCCCGCGTCACCTGGCAGGGCCTGCAAGCCCAATGCGATGCCCTCGGGCCAGTCGCGGAACCGGCGCAGCCGGCCCTCCTCAACACAGGCCAGCGGCCCCGCATCGCCGGAGCTGAACGGGTCGATTCGGTACGGGTGCACCTTGCGCACCTCGCGAGCGCCGTGAACGCGCCCGGCGAATACCGCGACGACACCACGGCCGCCGATCGCGCCGGCAACCGCCACCGCATCGAGCAGGTTCTGCGGCCCGTCGGCGTGGCTGGACGTGGCCGGCCGCATCGCGCCGGTCAACACCACCGGCTTGGCCGGCGCCAGTACGCGCTGCAGAAAGTACGCGGTCTCTTCGAGCGTGTCGGTGCCATGGGTGATGACGATGCCGCAGACATCGCTGTGCGCAAGGTGATGCGCGACGCGGGTCGCCAGCGCGAGCCAGACGCCGAAGTCCATGTCCTTGCTGTCGAGCTGTGCTACCTGCTCGGCTTCGAGCGCCATGGCCGAGAGTGCCGGCACGCTGCGAACGAGCGCCGTCACCGCGAGTTGCGCAGCGGTGTAGCCGACGTTGTCGAACGCGTCCGCCGCGGTTCCGGCGATCGTGCCGCCGGTGCCGAGCACGACGACCTTCGAAGCTTTGCTTTGCATTTTTTTCGAAGCTGGATGAAAATACAGGTACTGGATGAATCGCCAGCCACGCCGATCGAACGTTCCAATCTTTGAATCGGACCCTGGGCCGCGACCATCCACCATCATCAAGGAAAAGCCGTGTACGAAGCGCCCAAACTCACCGATCGCCAGCAACAGATTCTCGATCTGGTGCAAAGCGCCATCGAACGCACCGGCGCCCCGCCGACCCGCGCCGAAATCGCCAGCGAACTCGGCTTTCGCTCCGCGAATGCGGCCGAGGAGCACTTGCAGGCGCTGGCGCGCAAGGGCGTGATCGAACTGGTGGGCGGCACCTCGCGCGGCATCCGCCTGCGCGCCGAAACGCTGCGGCAACTGAATCAGCAGCGCGGCAAGCAGTTCAGCCTGCCGCTGCCGAGCCTGGCGCAACTCACGTTGCCGCTGATCGGGCGGGTCGCGGCGGGCAGCCCGATCCTCGCGCAAGAGCACATCGACCAGACCTACCTGATGGAAGCCAGCATGTTCCCGCGCCGGCCGGACTACCTGCTGAAGGTGCGTGGCATGAGCATGCGCGATGCCGGCATCATCGACGGCGACCTGCTCGCGGTGCAGCGAAGCAAGGAGGCCAAGAACGGCCAGATCGTCGTCGCGCGGCTCGGTGACGAGGTTACCGTGAAACGCTTCCGCCGCACCCGCCACAGCATCGAGCTGATCCCCGAGAACCCCGACTTCCAGACCATCGTCGTGCCCACCACCGGCGCCGATGCCGGCGAGCTGCAGTTCGAGCTCGAGGGCCTGGCCGTCGGGCTCATCCGCAACAACATGATGATGTGAGCGCGATGGCCTCGGTGATCAAGGCACCCAAGGCGGCGAGCGCAGCCGAATGCGACGCGCTGGAGCGCTTGCCCAACATCGGCCCGTCGCTCGCCGCCGACCTGCGCCGGATCGGCGTCCAGCACCCGCGCGACCTGCGCGGCAAAGACGCCTTCGCGCTGTACCAGAAGCTGTGCGCCGCGACCGGCCAGCGCCAGGATCCCTGCGTGCTCGACACCTTCATGGCGGCGACCGATTTCATGCGTGGCGCACCGGCCGCACCGTGGTGGCACTACACCGCACAGCGCAAGGCCTTGTTCGGGCAGGTCTGATTTTCAGCGTGCGGCGAGCGCCAGCTTCACGCCGATCCCGACGAACAGCGCGCCGGCCGCCCGCTTCAACCACATCCCGGCGCGAGCGGCGCGGTTGCCGTCTTCGAATCGGCGATGCAGGCCGCCGGTCAGCAGGGCGACCAGCACGTTGACGAGCGTGCCGCCAGCGTTGAACAGCAGGCCCAACGCGACGAAGGCCCAGCCCTGGTTCGATGCGCCCGGCTCGATGAACTGCGGCAGGA